>CAZUSI010000059.1:0-4497 GCA_964623395.1 uncultured bacterium
TTGACATATTTAACATTAAATCAACTCCACATCCACATGGTGGATACTTATTTATATCTTGTGGAATTTCAAATATTTCATTTTTATCATAATAAGAAGGAGTTCTATGAATGTGAATTATACTTATAATTTCTGGAAAATCTTTATAAAATTGCATTAATGGAATTGTAAATTCTTCTGCTTCAACTGATGGCCCTTTAACATCTATATTTTCTATATTAAATACTTCTACTTTATCATTTTTTGGAAAAATTGGGACTAAATCTTCATAAGTTAAATTTGATTTATCAACATTATATTTTCCTGATGCTGTTACAATAAATATTTTTAAACTTGAATCGTATGCCATAAATGCACCTTCTGAAAGACGGGAATAGGAAAGTATTTTTGAAATTAGATTACTCAATTTTCTATTTTTTACAAATGAACTTATTTTAACAGGAGGTGAAAGTAAATTATTTTCACCTAAGAATTTTCCAAGTTCTATCATTGAATTTACTACTTTTGAATTTATCCAATTTTTATAAGGAATCAACTTATCTTCATTTTTTATAAATCCACCAACCTCTTTTGAAGAACCAAAAACCCTTAATCTTCTTGAAACTTCCTTTAAATCCTTTAATAAGGGACATCCACCTTCCATCGTTGAAATTATAAAACCAGAATTTATTAAATTATCATTTTTAAATTTATATGGAACAACTATGTTTTTAAAAGAACCGAGTTTTGCCATAAGCATTCTGAAAATGTTTATTTTTCTTTCATAATCCAAATTTATTATTAAATCCTTTTCATCCTTAATAAATATTAAATTTATGAAATTTGGATGAGGAGAAGGAGAAATTTTTAAAATTTCTTTTCCAATTGAGATTGCAAGTGGTGGATAAACCTCAGGTATTTTTTCTTTTGGATTTTCCAAAATATTTTCATTTATCTCTAAAATACATGGATTTAATATTACTCCAAAAGGAATTTCAATTTTTTCCTTAAAGGAATTTTTATCATAAAAATATACATTGCTTCCTTTTTCTTTAAAATCTTCTGAAATTTTTTCAAAAATTTCCTTTAAAAAATTTTTTATTAAAAAAATTTCTCTTTCTTTTATTTTAGAGAAAATATTTAATTCGTTATAAAGAACTAAAGTTGGATTTTTATCCCAAATTTCTTTAATCAATTATCCTTTTACAACACCAAAAGGAACAAGTCTTGCAACTTTTTTTGAAATTCCTGCTCCATGCACAACTTCAACAACCATATCTAAATTTTTATATGCCTCTGGAATTTCTTCCCAAACTGTTTCCTTTGATGCTGCCTTTAATTTAACACCAATCTTTTTTAATTCAGATTCTATATCCCTTCCTTTTGCTCTTTTGATTGCTGCACTTCTCGACAAAACCCTTCCTGCACCATGACAGGTTGAACCAAATGTTTCCTCCATTGCTTTTTTTGTTCCAACAAGTATATATGAACCTGTTCCCATACTTCCTGGTATCAAAACTGGTTGACCTATATCTTTATAACAGTCAGGAACATCTTTATGATTTGGGGGAAATGCCCTTGTTGCTCCTTTTCTATGAACTATTACAGGAATTTCCTTATCATCTATTTTATGAATTTCTCTTTTTGCAATATTATGAGCAACATCATATATTAATTTCATACCGAGCTCTTCTGCTTTCTTACCAAAAACTTTTTCAAATGCCTCCCTTACCCAATGTGCTATCATTTGCCTGTTGCACCAAGCATAGTTTGCTGCACATATCATTGCAGAGAAATAGTCCTGACCTTCAGGAGATTTAAAAGGAGCACATGCAAGCTGTTTATCAGGTAAAGAGATTTTGTATTTTTCCATTGCTCTCATCATTACTTTAATATAGTCATCTGCTACTTGATGTCCAAGACCTCTTGAACCACAATGAACCATAACACATACACAACCTTCAAAAAGACCCATCTTTTCTGCAATTTCTTTATCAAATATTTTTTCAACTTTTTGAAGTTCAAGAAAATGGTTCCCTGAACCCAAACTACCAATTTGTGGTAACCCCCTTTCAATTGCTCTTTTTGAAACCTTATCTGGATTTGCACCTTCCATTTCTCCTTTTTCTTCTGTCCTTTCAAGGTCTTCTTTCCATCCAAATCCCCTTTCAACTGCCCATCTTGCACCTTTTACCATTACTTCCCTTAATTCCCTTTCAGAAACCTTTATTTTTCCCTCAGAACCTACACCTGATGGAACATTATAAAAAAGAGCATCAAGAATTTTGTCAAGGTATTTTAAAACTTCCTCATATTTTAAATCTGTTCTCAAAATTCTTACACCACAATTTATATCATATCCAACTCCACCAGGAGATATTACACCTTCATCTTCATCCATTGCAGCAACACCACCAATTGCAAATCCATAACCCCAATGTATATCAGGCATTGCAAGTGAATATTTCTTTATTCCTGGAAGTGTTGCAACATTTGCAACTTGCTCAGGAGCCATATCCTGTAAAATTGAATCTATCATTTTAGAAGAAGCATAAATTATCCCATCAACCCTCATACCAGGTTTATAACTTTTTGGTATTCTCCATCTATATTCATCAATTTTTTCAAGAGGACCTTTCCATACCTTTTCCATTTACTCCTCCTTCCTTTTTTCTAAAATCTTTTCATAAATTTTAAAGTAAAATTTACCTGGTTTTCCATTTCCTATTTTATAATTGTCAATTTCAACAACAGGCAATATATCTATTGAAGTTGCTGAAATGAAAAATTCATCTGAAAGAAAAATATCCTGAAAATATATTTTTTGTTCATAAAATCTAATTTTTAAATCCTTCACTGCTTCAATAACTTCCTTTCTTGTAACCCCTTCTAAAATTCCATTTAAAGGAGGTGTATAAACTACTTCATCTTTAACTATAAAAATGTTTGCAAATGTTGCTTCTTTAATTTCAAGGTCTTCTTGAAAAAGTATTGCATCATCTTTAAATAATCTTTTTGCCCTTTCCCTTGCAATTGCACTTGGCAAAAGATTAACTGTTTTAATATCAACTCTTTTCCATCTTTCATCAGGATGGGTTATACATTTAATACCATTTTTCCTTATTTCATCCTTTACAGGAATGAATTCTCTTGCAGTTATAACAATCTCAGGAATACATTTTGAAGGAAATCCATGCTCCCTTTTTGATATACCTCTTGATATTTGAATGTATAATAAAACTTTATCATATTTTGTTTTTTTTGCAATTTTCAAAAGCAATTTATTCATTTCTTCAAAATCAAATTCATAGGGAATTTCAACAAGCTTTAAACTTCTTTTTAATCTTTCAAGATGTTCATAAACCCTTATTATTCTCCCATTTTCATATTTCATCACCTCATAAACTGCATCAGCATATTGATATCCCCTATCTTCAACATGAATTTTATATGCCTTTTCAATGGGATAAATTTTACCTCTTATATAGGCAATTTCTGGCATATTTAATTAATTTTTATTCTTTTTTTCTATAAGTGCTTATTTTTAAAATTGTATAAAGGGGACAGTAGTTAAAAAGAGAGGTCAAAACTAAAATTGCACCAATAATTATTAAAACCCATTTAAAAGAAGTTCTTAAAGAAAAGGCACCAAGTCCAAAAAGAACTGCTCCTACTATAAGACGAATCCAACTATCAAGATTACCAACATTTCTTTTCATTTTTCCTCCTTTTATGCTTTTTCAAGATAATCAATAAAATAATTTTCAGGGACTGCTCCTTCAAATTGTATTTCTTCATTTATAACTACTTTTGGAACCCCAAAAACACTATACTTTTCTCCAAGTTCTGGAAACTCAATAACTTCTATTATATTTGAAGTTATATTTTTATTTTCAATTGCTATTCTATTTGCAAGAATTGCCATCCTTGGACAATAAGGACATGAAGGTGTCACAAAAACTTTTATCTCTATTTTTTTATCAATCTTTTTAATTTTCTCCTTGAATTCCTCTTTTAAATTGGATTCGTTTTTTGATACCATTAAAACTGTTTCTATTAAAGAAGTAAATTCATAACCTGAGGGTATTCCATAAAATCTTATTCCTGTATCATCTCCATTTTCTTTTAAAAAAACAATTGCAGGAACCTTATCAACATTATATTTTTGGGCATCTTCTTTATCAATTACAAAATTTTTTATCTCAAGTTTTATCTTATCAGAAATTTCTGAAATTTCTTTAAGAATTTTTTCAGTGTCAGCACAATAATCGCAATTTATTGACTGGGTAAAAAATAAAATTTTTACATTTCCTACCATTTCCTTTTGAAAATGATTACTTAATATCTTTTTATCTTCTTCGCTTAAAATTGACATATTCACCTCCTTTTAAAACTTTAATAATAATTCCTTTTTTTAAAAAAATCAAGTTCTCCTTATTTTTACAAACTTAATCCTCTGTGGAGTGCTATCAACTATTTCAAATTCAAGATTTTTATAAGTAAATTTTTCACCTTTTT
>CAZUSI010000059.1:4597-8956 GCA_964623395.1 uncultured bacterium
TCCACCAAAGGCTTTTTTAACACTCATTCCTATTTTTTTTGAAAGATGTGATGTTGTTGTTTCAATATATATTTTATCTTCATCAAAATTCATCTTCATAATTCTTTCAAGTGGATTTCTTTTTTCTTCTGCTTGTGCAACATTTTTTATCAAATTTTTAATCTCTTCTTTTTTTGTTTTTACATAATCTGCATTAATTTCAAGGATTCCGAGAGGATAATTATCTTTTATTTTTCTACAAGCAGGACAATCCTTAATATTAAATTTTACACCTTTTTCTCTAAGCTTGTGTGTAAGTGTTTCATCAAAAATCCATCTTTTCTCATGAAATAAAAGGCCACATGTAGGGCATACTGTTGGATCCTTATAAATATCTCTATCCATATAAGGATCTTTTAATTTTGATTCATATTTTCTTGTATCTTTCCCTCTTCCCATAAATTAACCTCCCTTTCCATGACAGTGTTTATATTTTTTACCACTGCCACAAGGGCAGGGGTCATTTCTACCTACTTTTGGAATTTCTCTTACAAATGGCCTTTTAACTTGAGTTTCTTCTTTTTCTCTTACTATCCCTCTCGGCTCCTCTTTACCTTCCAATCTTTTCTGTGAAAATTCAGGATGTTCAGCCCTAACTCTTTCTAAAACCCTTTTTGGAATCTGAGCAACTTGAATTCTCAAAACTCTATGAACAGTTTCATTCCTTATCCTCCTCATAAGTTCTTCAAACATTTTATAACTCTCTTGCTTATATTCAACAAGGGGATCCTTTTGTCCATATGCTCTTAAATATATTCCTTCTCTTAAATGGTCAAGAGAATAAAGATGGTCTCTCCATGCTTCATCAAGTGTATATAAAAGAGCCATTCTTTCAACTTCTCTCATCTTTTCTTCACCTATAAGTTCTTCCCTTTCCTTATATATAATTTCTATTTCTTTCATTATATTATCTTTAAGTTCATCTCTATTTTTTGCATCCTCTATTCCTTTAAAATCCGAAAGGAAATGAAATCCAAGTTCTCCCTTTAAATTTAAAATATCCCAATCTTCTTTATAATCTGTTGGACAATACTTTTCTATAATTTCATCAACAATTTCTTCTATATAATCCATTATATAATTTTTAACATCAGAACCTTCAAGTATCTCATTCCTTAAACCATATACAACTTCTCTCTGTTTATTCATAACATCATCAAATTCTAATAATCTTTTCCTTATTTCAAAATTCTGGATCTCAACCCTTTTTTGAGCTGTTTCAAGTGCCCTTGTAACCATTTTACTTTCAATAGGGCCTTCATCCTTTGAACCAAACCTTTCCATTAAAGCCATAACTTTATCAGAGCCAAAAAGTCTTAAAAGGTCATCTTCAAGGGAAAGGAAAAATTTAGTTGTTCCAGGATCTCCCTGTCTTCCCGCTCTTCCCCTTAACTGTCTATCTATTCTTCTTGCCTCATGCTTTTCAGTTCCTATTATCATTAAACCACCAAGCTCTTTAACACCTTCACCAAGTTTTATATCAGTTCCCCTTCCTGCCATATTTGTTGCTATTGTAACAGCATATTTTTGCCCTGCTCTTGCAACTATTTCTGCTTCCTTTTGATGATGCTTTGCATTTAAAACATGATGAGGAATATTTTCCTTTTTCAAAAGTCTTGATAAAAATTCTGATGTTTCAACAGAAGTTGTTCCAACTAAAACTGGTCTTCCTATACTATACCATTTTTTAATTTCATCAACAACTGCTTTAAACTTTTGTTTTTTTGTTTTAAAAATAATATCTGGTAAATCCTGCCTTATGCATGGTTTATTTGTTGGAATAACAACAACATCAAGTTTATATATCTCCCAGAATTCAGCAGCCTCTGTTATTGCTGTTCCTGTCATTCCTGCAAGTTTTTCATACATCCTGAAATAATTTTGAATTGTAATTGTTGCAAGTGTTTGTGTTTCCCTTTGAACAGTAACACCTTCTTTTGCTTCAACTGCTTCATGTAAACCATCTGACCATCTCCTTCCATACATAAGTCTTCCAGTAAACTCATCAACTATTATAACCTTCCCATCCATTACCACATAATCAACATCCTTTTCAAATAATGAATATGCCTTAAAAAGTTGCTTTATTGCGTGAATCTTTTCAGATTTTTCAGAATATTCCCTTAAAATTCTTTCCTTTTCAAAGAATTTTTCCCTTGCTGTTAAATCTTCTCTTAAATCTATTTGATGAAGTTCTATTGAAAGGTCAGGAAGAAGAAATAAATCCTTTTCCTTTTTTTGAAGTTCTTCTCTTCCCTTTTCTGTTATATCAACTGAATGGGATTTTTCATCTATGACAAAATAAAGGGCACTATCAAACTCAGAAAGTTTTTTCTCTTTCATAAGGGAAAGCTCAAAATTTTCAACAAGCCTCATCATATCAGGTTCTTGAAGCAATTTAAAAAGTCTTTTTGATTTTGGGGCACCCCTTCTTGCAAGGAGAAGTTTTTTTGCAGCTTCTTCCTTTTTACCCTCTTTTAATAATTTTTCTGCCTCCTGTAATACACTATTTATAAGTAAATTCTGTTTTCTAACAACATCTTCAACAATTCCCTTTACTTTAACATAAACATAATTTGTTGACCTTTCAACAGGTCCTGAAATTATAAGTGGTGTTCTTGCCTCATCTATTAATATTGAATCAACTTCATCAACTATTGCATAATAATGACCCCTTTGAACTTTATCCTCTTTTCTAAATACCATATTATCCCTTAAATAGTCAAATCCAAACTCATTATTTGTTCCATATGTTATATCCTTTTCATATTCTGGTCTTCTTTCATGTGGCTCCATTCCTGCTTGAATTACCCCTACACTTATACCAAGTGATTCATAAACAGGCCCCATCCATTCCCTATCCCTTCTTGCAAGATAATCATTAACTGTAACAAGATGGCAATTTCTTCCTGTTAGTGCATTTAAATAAAGGGGCATCGTTGCAACAAGTGTTTTACCTTCACCTGTTGCCATTTCTGCAATTTTACCCTGATGAAGGACAATTGCTCCAAGAAGTTGAACATCAAAAGGAATCATATCCCATTTTGTTTTTATTCCAACAACTTCCCATTCCTTTCCACAAAGCCTTCTACATGCTTCCTTTACATAAGCATAAGCCTCTGGAAGAATATCATCAAGTGTAATTTCTTCTTTTTGAATTGCCTTTTTCCATTCCTCTGTTTTTTTAATCAAATCTTCATCTTTTAAATCATGTATTTTATCGTATATTTCATTTATCTTATGAACAATTGGCCATAATTTTCTTAAAACTCTTTCATTTCTTGAAGGAAATAATTTCCTTAAAAAATTCATTCCTCACCACCTCCTAAAAAAATAGACCTTTGCAATTCCTTTTGGTAATCAGACCATCTCTCATTTTTTTTACTTTCTTCTCGTGCTTTCTTGAACTTAAACATTGTAGTTTCAATATAGTCAGCAAAATGTAAAAGAATTGCTTCTTCAGTGCAAGGCAATATTAAAGCACCCTTATCCTTTTCACCATGATGCGATGCAATCATATGTAAGATTCTTAATTTTAAATCTTCTGGAAAATTCTCTATCTTCTTTATTGCTCCATGAACAATTACTAAACCAATCCCTATATGATCTATAAGTTTTCCTGCATCAGAAATATCAATTCCTTTTTCATATTCATAGGTTTTTATCTTGCCTATATCGTGTAAAAGTGCACCTGTTAAAATAATATCTCTTGATACATCTGGATAAATTTCTAAAAGTGCTTCAACAACTTCAACAACATTTAATGTATGCTCAATAAGACCACCAATATATGCATGATGATATTTTTTTGCTGCTGGTGCTTTTAAAAATTCTTTCCTTATATTAGGGTCATTAAAAATGAGATTTAAAAGTTTCCTTAAATAGGGATTTTCAATTGTTGTAAGAATACCATCAAGGGAATTTTCCATCTCTTTTATATCCCTTGGTGATAAAGGTAAAAGTTCCTCTAAATTAATTTCTTCAACTTCTTTTATATCTTTTAATTTAAACACTAATTCACCATCCCTTTCATAAGCCTCACCTTTTATCATGAAAATACCTTCTTTCAAATTTTCAAATTTTTCTAAATTATCAAAAATATAACCTTTTATTTCCCCTGTTTTATCAGAAATATAAATTTCATAAAAAAATCCACCATCCCTTTTTTCTTTTTTCCTTATTTTTTTTAAAATAAAAATATCTTCAAACTCACCCTTTTCAATTTCTTTAACAAAAATTTTTTTCATTAAGTATATAATAATAAAGGATTAAATTGAATTTGTCAATAAATTGTATAATTCATATAATAAAAAGTTCTTC
>CAZUSI010000060.1:0-5274 GCA_964623395.1 uncultured bacterium
ATTTAGGAGATTAAATAAATTGATTTAAAATGTGTTTTAATTTTAAAATTTTAAATTCTTAGGAGGTTTTATGAATTTATCAAAAAGAATAAAAGAGGCGCAATATTCTCCTATAAGGAAACTTTATTCTTATGCAAACGAGGCTGAAAAAAAGGGAAAAAAAGTTTATTATATAAATATAGGGCAACCTGATATTCCTTCTCCAAGAAGTTTTTTTGAAGCAATAAGGAATTTTAATAGGGAAGTTATCAGTTATTCACCATCGCAAGGGACAGAAAAATTAAGAAGTGCCTTTTCTAAATATTTTAATCAATTTGGTTATGGAATTGATGAAGATGATATAATAATTACATTTGGAGGTTCAGAAGCACTTATATTTGCCTTTTTTGCAGTTACTGATTATGGAGAGGAAATAATTGTTTTTGAACCCTTTTATACAAATTATAATTTATTTGCCTCACTTGCAGGATGCAAACTTGTTCCAATACCAACAAAAATAGAAGAGGGATTTGTTTTACCACCTTATAAAGAAATTAAAAAATATATTTCTTCAAAAACAAAGGCAATTTTATATGCATCTCCAAATAATCCAACTGGAAAAGTTTATACTCAGGAAGAACTTGAAATTTTTGTAAAACTTGTTAAAGAATACAATCTCTTTTTAATATCCGATGAAGTATATAGGGAATTTGTTTATGGTGATTTGAAGCATGTAGGAGTTATGGAACTTGAGGAAATAAAGGATAGATGCATTTTAACGGATTCTGTCTCAAAAAGATATTCTTTGTGTGGTGCAAGAATTGGATGTATTGTATCAAAAAATAAAGAAGTTATGGCAAATGTATTAAAACTTGCACAAGGTAGGTTATCTGCACCAGAGCTTGAACAGTATGCATGTGCCGAAGTTATTGAAAAAGAAAATGAGTTCATAAAATTTGCAAAAGAAGAATTTAAAAGAAGGATTGATGCAGGAATTGAAGTTTTAAGGGAGAGCAAAGACATAATTTATTTTAAACCACAAGGTGCCTTTTACACAATGCTTAAATTGCCAGTTGAAAATGCAGAAGACTTTTCAATTTTTCTTTTAAAGGAATTTGATATGGAAGGAAAAACTTCAATGGTTGCACCTGGTGATGGCTTTTATTCAACAAAAGGAAAAGGTAAAGATGAGATAAGGATAAGTTTTGTTTATGAAAAGGAAAAAATGGTTGAAGCAATTAAGATAATTCTTGAAGGATTAAAAAAATATAAAAAATGAAATTTAAAATTTTGATGGCTTCTGATATATATTTTCCAAAAATTGGAGGGATAAGTGAGCATATTTATAATATTACCCTTCTTCTTAGAAAAAGGGGGCATGAGGTAAAGATTTTGACAGGTGGATATAATAAAAGAAAATATCCTGATTATAAAGACCCTGAATGGGTTAAAAGAATCGGGAGGATGATTCCATTAATAGCAAACAAATCTATTTCCTCAATTACTATTTCCCCAAGAATTTCTAAAAAGATTAAAGAATTTCTTGAAGATGAAAAATTTGATATTATACATACTCATGGTCCAATAGCACCTATGATACCTATGCTTACTTTAAAACATTCAAATTCAATAAATTTTGCAACTTTCCATTCAGCACATGGTGATAGCAGAGGGTATAGAATATTTGGAAAATATTTAAGAAAATATTTTGAAAAAATTCATGGATTAATAGCAGTTTCACCAGCAGCAAAAGAACCAATGGAAAAATTTTTCCCCGGGAATTATAGAATAATACCAAATGGAGTTGATACAAATATGTTTTCTCCTTCTGTTTTACCCTTTGAAAAATTTATGGATGGTAAAATCAACATACTTTTTGTTGGGAGAATGGAGCCAAGAAAAGGATTTAAATATCTTTTAAAGGCATTTGAAATATTAAATGAGCAATTTAAAAATTTAAGATTAATTGCTGTTGGAAAAGGTCCTTTATTGAAAATTTATAAATCACAGATTAAAAAAGATTTAAAGGATAAAGTTGTATTTGAGGGAGAAGTTAAAAGGGAAGACCTTCCAAGATATTATGCCTCCTCTCATATATTTTGCTCTCCTGCTATTGGTTATGAATCATTTGGGATTGTATTACTTGAAGCATTTTCATCAGGTAAGCCTGTTGTTGCTTCAAGAATACCGGGATATTCTTATGTTGTAGATGAAGGCAAAGATTCACTTTTATTTGAACCTAAAAACTATGTTGAACTTGCTGAAAAATTGAAAATTTTAATTAAAAATGAAGAATTGAGAAAGGAAATGGGGGAAAGGGGAAGGGAAAAAGTTTTAAAAAATTATTCTTGGGAAAAAATTGTTCTCGATTTAGAAAATTATTATATTGAAAAATTTAAGGAAGTGAGAGGATAAATTTATAAATTCTTTGAGATTTTTTAAGGTTTTAAAAAATAAAAATTTTTTTATTTTTTCATTAAGTCAGATATTTTCACAAATAGGTGATAAAATCAATCATTTTGCTTTTTTTGGAATTTTGAAGGACCTTGCTCCTTATAGTGCAATTGCCTTTTCTTTTCTTGGTGCTGTAATAACATTGCCTAACATTATTTTTTCATTTTTTGCAGGAATAATAATTGATAGGTTTAATAGAAAAGTTATAATGATAATTTCTGAAATTTTTAGAAGTTTATTTATATTTTTAATAATTTTTTTAGGAATAAAACTCTCTTCTTTACCCTTAATTTACTTTTTAATATTTTTTCTTTTTCTATCCACTTTATTTTCAAACATTTCAAAAATTTCGTCAATACCTGAATTCTTAAAAAGTAAGGAGGAAATTTTAACTGCAAACTCCTTTAATAATTTTATAGTAAGAGTTTCCAGTTTAATAGGAATTCTCTTTTCAGGAATTATTATAGAAATTGAAATTTGGAAAAGATTTGGTTTTAAAGGGTATGATGTTGTTCTTTTTTTAAATTCCTTTCTTTTCTTATTTTCAGCATCAATTTTGTCATTTTTAAAAATTAAAGGGATAAAAAAAGAAGGAAAGAGGGAATTTATTAAGGATTTAAAAGAATCATTAAAAATCGCAGAAGAAAATAAAAAAATTTTATTTGTTTATTTTTCTATAATTCCTCTTGTATTTACAGGCTCAACTATTTATGTATTACTTTCAGTTTATCTTCAACAAATTCTTGAATTTGGGACAAAAGGACTTGGTTTTATAGGTGGGATTACAAGTTTAGGAATGATTTTTTCTGCTTTTTTGTTTGGAAACTATGGTAAAAACTTAAATAAAATAAAAATAATAGGTTATTCCTTCATTTTTATTGGGATTTTAATATTTTTATTTTCCTTTATTAAGAAATTTCTATTTTTTCTTTTAATTTCCTTCTTGGGCGGTTTTTTTCTTGCTCCAATAATGATTTCACAAGATACAATAATTCATGAAGAAGTTGAAACATATTATAGGGGAAGGATATTTTCATTTCGTGAATTCTTTGTAAACTTACTTTTTATAATCTTTTCTCTTTTAAATGGATTTGCTTCAAAAATTTTTACTATTAAAGGTGCCCTTATTTTATCACCCATTTTTCTTTTATTTTTGAATTTCTTTTCCCTTTTAATTTATACTTTTAAAAATGAAAAAAGTAATTATTGTTGAATCACCAACAAAGGCAAAAACTTTAAGTAAAATTCTTGGAAATGAATTCAAGGTTATTGCTTCAAAAGGGCATATTGTTGATCTTCCAGAAGAAAGGTTTGGAGTTAATATAAAAAATGATTTTAAACCGCATTTTCAAATAATTAAAGGTAAAAAGAAAATTGTTGAATATTTAAAAAAAGAAGCAGAAGATGCAGAAATAATTTTACTTGGTTCTGATCCTGATAGAGAAGGGGAGGCAATTGCATATCATATTTCAAGAATTTTAAAAAGAAATGATTCAAAGAGAGTATTGTTTTATGAGATAACAAAAGAAAAAGTAAAAGAGGCAATTCAAAATCCAACTGAAATAGATATGAATAAGGTGAATTCACAATTTGCAAGAAGAATACTTGATAGGATTGTTGGATATTCAACAAGTCCTCTTTTATGGAAAGTTGTAAAAAAAGGGCTTTCAGCAGGAAGGGTTCAAACTGTTGCTTTAAGACTTATTGTTGAGAGGGAAAAGGAAAGGGAAAATTTTGTTCCAGAAAAGTATTATGAAATTGAAGTAATTTTTGAAAAAAATGGTAAAAAATTTTTAGGTAAATTAAAATCAGAGGAAAGATTAAAGGATAAAGAAGTTGTTGAAAATATTGTAAAAGTTATAAAGGGAAAAGATAAGGGTATTGTTAAGGAAAAAGAGGAAAAAGAAATTAAGGTTTTTCCATATCCTCCTTTGAAAACAAGCACTTTACAGCAGGAATGTTCGAAAAGGTTTGGATTTTCTGCTGATAAAACAATGAGAATAGCACAATCCCTTTATGAAGGTAAAGAAATTGGAGAAAGGGTAACAGGTCTTATAACTTATATGAGAACGGATTCATTAAGATTAAGTGAAGAATTTATAAAAAGGACAAGAAAATTTATAAAGGAAAATTTTGGAGAAGATTATATTCCTGAAATTCCAAACATTTTTGAAAAGGAAAGCAAATTTGTCCAAGGCGCTCATGAAGCAATAAGACCTACAAATTTAGAACTTAAACCTGAAAACATTAAAGATTATTTAAATCCTGACGAATATAAAGTTTATGAACTTATATATAGAAGAGCAATTTCAAGCCAGGCAGAATCTGCAAAAATTTTAAAGAAAAAAATTGATATTTTGATAGATGAATATTTAATAGAGGTTCAGGGACAAAATGTATTATTTGATGGATTTTATAAATTAATTCTTGAAAAACCAAAGGAAATTTATATTCCTGAAATCAAAGAAGGAGAAGAAATTAAAATTCTTGAAGTAAATGTTATTGAAAAGGAGACAGAGCCACCGCCAAGATATACTGAAGCAAGTTTAATTAAAAAACTTGAAGAACTTGGAATAGGAAGACCAAGCACTTATGCTCCAATCTTAAAAACATTATTTGATAGGAAATATGTAAAAAGAGAAAAAAAGGCACTTGTCCCAACAGAACTTGGAAAAAAAACCTTTAATATTCTTGTTCCTGAATTTAAAGATATATTTGATTATGAATTTACAGCAAAGATGGAAGAGGAGCTTGATAAAATAGAGGAAGGGAAAAAAGAGTGGATAGAATTTTTAAAGGAATTTTATGAAAAATTTGAATCTGAGATTGAAGAATTTAAAA
>CAZUSI010000060.1:5374-8320 GCA_964623395.1 uncultured bacterium
ATGGAGATATTGAGTGTCCTTTATGTAAAAAAGGATTTCTTGTGAAAAGAAAAGGTGAAAAGGGGGAATTTTATGGATGTTCAAATTATCCTGATTGTAAATTTACAATTATAGGGGAACCCTTAAAAATAAATTGCCCTGAGTGCTTTTTTGAAATAATTTCAAAAATTAAAAAAAATAAAAAAATTTTTTATTTTTGCCCAAATTGCAAAAAATATTTTAAAAAGATTAAAAAGGAGGCAAAATGAAAGATTTTTCCTTAGCTCTTATAATTTTACCAATTCTTTTAATTCAAAAAGGTTATTACAATATAAAGGAATATAATCTTAAAAATGGATTGAAGGTTCTTATTCTTGAAGACCATTCGTCTCCTATTATATCCCTTGGAATATGGTATAGGGTTGGTTCAAGAAATGAACTTCCAGGAAAAACAGGTATTTCTCACCTTCTTGAACACATGCTTTTTAAGGGAACAAAAAAACTCTCTTCTGAGGAATTTTCAAAAATAATTCAGAAAATGGGCGGAGTTGATAATGCCTTTACTTCAAATGATGTAACAGCATATTGGGAAGTATTTCCAAAGGATAATTTTGAAAAAGTTCTTGAAATGGAAGCAGATAGAATGCAAAATTGTGTTTTTAGAGAATTTGAAGAGGAGAAAAAGGTAGTTATGGAAGAAAGAAGACTTCATGAAAATAGTCCAGAAGGAGTTTTTTGGGAAGAACTTGAGGCACTTTCTTATAAAGTTCATCCTTATAAAAATCCAGTTATTGGATGGATGAGTGACCTTGAAAACATCACTCTTGAAGATGTTAAAAATCATTATAAAACCTATTATTCACCAAACAATTCATTTATGATTGTTGTTGGAGATATAGATGAAAAAAAAGCAATTTCTTTAATTAAAAAACATTTTGAAAAAATTCCAAAAGCAAAAAAAATTCCAGCAGTGAATGTAAAAGAACCCCCACAAATGGGTGAAAAAAGAGCTTATATAAAGAAAGAAGGATTTGCAAAAAAATTGGGAATAGCATATCCTATTCCTGAAGCAGGTTCTCCTGATGAAATTCCTTTATCAATTTTAGCATATATACTTGGAGGTGATAAAACTTCAAGACTTTATAAGAAAATTGTTTATGAAAAGGGATTTGCAACAAGTGTAGGTGCATATGCAGATATAAGAATTGACCAAGGTCTTTTTGTAATAGCTATTGACTTAAAAATGAATTCTTCTTTTGATGAAGTTTTAAATGAAGTTTTAAATGAAATTGAAAAAATAAAGAAGGAAAAAATAGAAGAAAAGGAATTATTGAAGGCAAAAAATCAAATAAAGGCAAATTTTGTTTATTCACAGGAAAGTATTCTCCGTCAAAATTTTGTTATAGGAAGATTTGAAAGTTTAAAAGGTTGGAAAAAACTTTTAACCTATCTTGAAGATGTAGATAAAGTAAAAGAAGAGGATTTGAAAAGGGTTGCAAATAATTATCTTAATGAAAATTCAAGAAACATTTTGTTCCTTGAACCAATTTTACCTCAAAAATAATATGGAGGAAAGATGAAAAGGAGTTTAATAATCATGGGGATTTTTTTAGGAATTTTAAATGGAGGAATGAACTATAAAAGAGAAGTTCTTAAAAATGGACTTATAACATTGGCTTATGAAAAAGAAAAATTGCCAATGATTACCTTCATTTATGCCTTTAAAATAGGTTCTGCTTATGATCCAAAAGGAAAAGAAGGACTTGCAAATTTAACTATCAGTATGCTTGAAAAAGGGACTAAAAAAAGAAGTTATATGGAAATTATGGAAGAATTTGCAATTCTTGGAACAAAATTTTTCTATGATGTTTCACCTACATTTTCAACAATTGGAATAACTTCACTTTTAGAAAATGCTCCAAAATCCCTTGAAATTCTTTCAGATATAATATACAATCCTGAATTTAAAGAGGAAGAATTTAAAAAAGAAAAGGAAAGATTAATAAATAGAATAATTTCTGATAAATCAGAACCCGATTATGTTAGCGAAGTTCTTTTTACAAAATATCTTTACAAAGACCATCCACTTTCTCATTTGCCTGAAGGTGATGAAAACTCTTTAAAAAATATTGAACTTTCTGATGTTATAGAATTTTATAAAAAATATTTTACCCCAAAAAATTCCATAGGTGTTATTGTTGGTGCAAAATCACCTGATGAACTTATAAATCTTGTCGATAAATATTTTGGAAAAGAAAAAGAGGAAGGTGAATTGCCCCCTCAAATTGAAATGCCTGAAAGATTAAAGGGGATAAATGTTAAAATTTATCATATGAAAATAAATCAATCCTATATAACTATGGGACATTTTGGACCATTAAGAAAATCTTCTGATTTTAATGCTGTAAGAGTAATGAATTATATTTTTGGTGGTGGCTCCTTTTCTTCACGACTTTTTGAAGAAATAAGAAATAAAAGGGGATATGCATATTCAGTTGGTTCTTATATTTCTACATTTGACCCTTTTCCATCCACTTACATTTTTGAACTTCAAACAAAAATTGAAAATACAAATGATGCAATAAAAGTTATTTTTGAAGAAATAGATAAAATTAAAAAAGAGATCAAAGATAAGGAAATTGAGGATACAAAGGGATATTTTAAGGGATATCTTCCAAGAGTTACAGAAACATATACACAGATTGCAAATAACCTTTTAATACAAGAACTTTATAATCTTCCTGAATTTTTCTGGGAAAAGGATGTTGAAGAAATTCAAAAGTTAACTAAAAAAGAAATAATTGAAGCAGCAAAAAAATATCTTGACCCTGAAAATATTTTAATACTTATTGTTACAGATACATCAAAATATAAATGGGATGTTAAAGGGATTGAAAATGTAAATATAGAAAATATAGAGAAATTTTAAAATTATTTTAACAATGCTGAAATTTCTATTTCAAGATG
>CAZUSI010000061.1:0-8144 GCA_964623395.1 uncultured bacterium
AATTTTAAATTTCAAATTGATTTTAATCCTATTTCTATTTCTTCAATATATTTTTCAAGTTTTTCAATTGGATCTTTTGCATGAGTTAAAGGTCTTCCAACAACTATATAATTTGCTCCTTCTTTTATTGCAAAAGAAGGAGTTGATACTCTTTCTTGATCAAAACTTTCATCTTCAGGTAGTCTTATTCCAGGTGTTATTATTAAAAAGTCCTTTCCACATATTTTTCTTATTTTTCTTGCTTCAAGAGGTGAACAAACAACTCCATCAATTCCAGCACTTTTTGCCATATTTGAAAGAATTTCAGCAGATTGTGAAATTGAAAGTCCTGTTATATCTTCAATTGTTGCCTCTCCCATACTTGTTAATATTGTTACTCCAATAAGAAGTGGTCTTTTTCCATATTTTTTTTCAAGATCCCATGCAATTTTTGCACTCTGTTCAAGCATTTCAAATCCACCAAGTGTATGAAGTGTTAGCATATCAACTCCGAGATGTGAAGCACTTTCAATAGAAAGTGAAACAACAGAAGGTATATCGTGAAATTTTAAATCAAGAAAAATTTTTAAATTTTCCCTTTTTAATTCCTCAATAAATTTATTTCCACTTGAAATATAAAGAGGAAGCCCAATTTTAAACCATTTAATTCTTTCTTTAAATTTATCAACCCATTCCCTTGCCTTTTCCCTTGAATTTGTGTTCAATGCAATTATTATTCTTTCCTCTGGTTTCATTTTTTATTTAAATATCCAATTATTTCTTCAATTTTCATCTTCTTTCTTTTTAAATATTCTTCAATTCCATCTATTATTTTAAAGGAAATCCACGGATCAATAAAATTCTGTGTTCCAACTTGAATACAAGTTGCACCTGCAAGAAGGAATTCAATTGCACTTTCTGTATCTTTTATTCCTCCAACTCCAACAATTGGTATATTAACTTCTTTATATACCCTATATACAATGTAAAGAGCAATTGGTTTTATTGCAGGTCCTGAAAGCCCTCCAAATCCCTTTTTTATTTTAAAACATAAATTCTGGACATCAATTATAGTTCCCATAATTGTGTTTATTAAAGTTAATGCATCTGCTCCACCTTTTTCAGCATATTTTGAAACCTCTATTATATCTGTAAAGTTTGGAGAAAGTTTTACAAATATAACCCCTTCAAAATTTTCTCTTACTTTTTCAACAATTTCTCTTACAATTTTCTTATCCCTTCCAAATTCAATTCCTCCTCTTTCTACATTTGGGCATGATAAATTAAGTTCTATACACTTTATCCCTTCTTTTCCAAGAATTTTTGCAATTTCAACATATTCATTTAAATTTTCACCAAAAATATTTACAATTATTTCTGTTCCAATTTTTTTTAAATTTTCCCATTTTTCCTTTAAAAACCTTTCAACACCTATATTTTCAAGTCCTATTGAATTTAAAAGTCCACATGGTGTTTCAGCAATTCTTGGTGGTGGATTTCCTGCCCTTTCTTTTAAACTTATTCCCTTTGTTACGATTGCCCCAAGTTTTTGGAGTGGAAGAATATCCTTTAATTCATCTCCATAACCGAATGTTCCAGATGCAACAAAGACAGGATTTTTAAAGGTAATATCTTTTATTTTTATTTTCATAATTCAATTTCCTTTAAAGGAAATAGAGGTCCTTCTATACAAGTTCTTAAATATTTTTCTTCCCCTTTCTTTTTAACCGCACACCCCATACATATTCCAAATCCACATCCAATCATTCCTTCTAAGGAAACAAATGTTCTTTCAATTGGCATAATTTTTTCAAATGCCTTTAACATTTCATAAGGTCCACATAAAAAATATTTTGTTTTTTCCGATTCAATATCTTTAAATTCTTTTTTAAAAAGGGAAGTTAAAATTCCCTTAAATCCGAGTGTTCCATCTTCTGTTGATATAAATATTCTTTCAGAAATTTCCTCCAATTTTTTTAAAATATAAGAATTTGGAATTGTTTTAAATCCTGCAAAAAATATCTTTTTATTCTCTATACTTTCACCATAAAAATGTAAAGGAGCAATTCCTGTTCCACCACCTATAAGAACTATAATATCATCCTTTTCTGGTAAAAAAAATGGTTTTCCAAAAGGACCAAGAATGCTGATTTTACCCGTTTTTTCCTTTCTTAAAATTTTAGTTCCTATTCCAACTTCTTTTATAAGAAGTTCTATATATCCTTCTTTTGCACTGAATATGCTAAATGGTCTTCTTAAAAGGGGAAAATCGCCTTCCTGAATTTTTATATTTATAAATTGTCCTGGTTTTGCAATTTTTGATATTTTTGTTGAAGATAAAATTAATTGATAATAATCCTTATCAAGATTTATAAGATTTATTATTTCGCTTTTTTCTTCAAGGAACATTCAATCTCCTTTTTATTTCTTCAATATAAAAACTTTTTGGATATTTCTTTTTAAATTCTTCAAAAGTTTTAAGAGCATCTTCCTTTTTTAAAATTTCCTTCTGTAAAAAAAATAAAAAATAATAGGCTTTTGGAGTATATATTGAATCATTGATTTCTATTGCCTTTTTTAAAAAATATTCAGAATATAAGGGTTTTGAAAGTTTTATGTAATAATCTTCTGCAATTGAAAGATAATCTTTTATCTCCTTTTTTTCAATTTCCTTAATCTTTTTAAGAACCTCAATGTATTCATTTGCTTTTTTTCCATATTCTGTATAAGGAGAAATATTTATTATTTCTTTAAGTAATTCTTCTTTTTTTTCCAAACTATCCCTTTCATCATAGGTTTCAGCAATTTCAAAAATTACTCTTTGTTTTAAACTATCCTCACTCATTTTTTCTTTAAATTCCTTTAAAAGTTCCCTTATAAATTCACCCCTTCTTTTTTTAATTTCTATCAATTTAAAGAAAATTTCCTTTGAAAAATTTCTTTTATAAACATCTTCGAGAATTTCAATTGCTTTATTTGTATCTCCTTTTGAAAGATAAACATCTGAAAGTATCAAGTAATAAGAATATGAGATTTCTTTAGATTTTTCTCCTTTATAAATTTCATTAAGAATTGAAATTGCCTTCTCCTCTTTTTTTGTTTTTATATAACTTTTTAAAAGAATCTCTAAAATTTTCTCCTTTAATTTATTTTCTTTAATTTTACTTATAAAATTTTCAGAACTTTCAATAACACCTTCATAATTTTCTTCAAGAAAATCATTAAAAATTTTATAAAATAATTTTTTTTCCTCTTTAAAATTTTTATAAATCTCCAAATTTTTTATAAGAAGATAAACATATTTAAATTCATCAAATTTCTCCTTTTCTATTAAATTTTCAGAAAGTTTATCAAAACCATATAAGCTAAATTTTGAATAGGGAGCATATTTTACAATTTCTTCAAATTTCTTTATTGCCTTATCATATTCTTCCAATCTTATATAAGAAAGAAGAATATAATAAAGGGCATCATCTATAAATGGTGATTTTGGATAGTATTTTATCACATATAGAAATTTTTGTATTGCCTTTTCATATCCTTGTTTAATTCCTGGATTTAACTTATAATTATTTTTTTTATAGACTTCTTCTGTTTCATTAAATATTTTTTTTGCATTATAAAAAGTGTTAAAATAGGCTTTAAAGGCAGAGCAGGAAAAAAGAAAAGATAAAAAAATTGATAATAATATTTTATTTTTTTGAACCACAATTTACTTTCCTGAATCTTGCAGGAGGTGTTGCATGTCCCACATGCATTATTTGTCCAGGTTCTCCTTTACCACAATTTAAAAGTCCAAAAAGTTCTTGCTTTTTCCCTATTCCATCACATGAATTCCAGAAATTTGGTGTTATTCCCCAGTATATGGGATTTTTAAGCATTTCTTTTATTTTCCCCTTTTCAATTTTCCAAGCAATTTCGCATCCAAATTGAAAATTTAATCTTTTTTCATCAATACTCCATGATTTATTTACATCCATCATTATTCCTTCATCTATTTCTCCTATGAGTTCTTCCAATTCCTTATCACCAGGTTCCAAATTAACATTTGTCATCCTAACTATTGGTATTCTATTATAACTTGATGCCCTTGCACATGCATTTGAATTTTTTCCAATATGAGGAGCAGTATCCCTTGAAGAAAGATAATCAACTAATATTCCTTCTTTTATAAGATATACTTTTTTACCTTTAACTCCTTCATCATCATATCCATATGTTCCAAGTCCACCAGGATAAGTGTTATCGGATGTAATATTAACCAATTCTGAACCATATTTAAAATTTCCAAGTTTTTCAATTGTTGCAAAACTTGTTCCAGCATAAGATGCCTCATATCCTAAAACCCTGTCAAGTTCAAGTGCATGTCCTATTGATTCGTGAATTTGAAGAACCATTTGTCCAGGTAAAAGAATTAAGTCAAATATTCCTTCTGGTGAGGGTTTTGCAGAAAGAAGTGCAATTGCTTCATCCCTTATCCTTTCAGCATTTTCAAGAAGATTTAAACTTTCAATAAATTCCCATCCCATTGTTGCATAATTTCCACCATGTGCTGATGGATAAGACCTTTGCTGTAATTCACCATCCTTAAAAGCATAAGCAGTATATCCTCCTCCTGATTCAATAATTTCCTGTTCTATAAAACTTCCTTCTGTTGAAGCAAAATATTTTTTTGTTTTTATAAAGGCAAGGATTAAATTTGTTAAAACTATTTCTGTTTTTTTTCTTAATATTTCATCAATCTTTAAAAGTAAAGAAATTTTATCAACAAGAGGCACTTCAAAGGGATCCTTTTTTATTTCTGTTTTGTATTTATCCTTATAAACTTCTTCTTTTGAAAAAATAAATTTTTTATCTGAAATTTTTGAAGATGCTTCTGCAATGCTTATTGCTTCTAAAACAGTTTTATAAACATTTTCCTTTGATAAGATATTTGATGATGAAAATCCCATCCCTCCATTTTTAAACACCCTTATTCCAAATCCTATTTCTTCACTTTTATTTAAGACCTCAATCTCCCCATTTTTTATTACAATCTCTTCACTTTCCCTTTCTAAAATCCTTATTTCCCCATATTGAATATTTTTTCCATCAAAAGTATTTAAAGCAGTTTCAATTAAATCTTTCATTTTTATAAACTTTTGGAGGTGAGGGGATTTGAACCCCTGACCCCTGCCTTGCGAAGGCAATGCTCTCCCACTGAGCTACACCCCCATTTTCTTAATCTTTTTAAGTTGTTCAATAACATAATTTCTTTTTTCATCAATAGATGGAAATTTATAAACAATTTTTCCCTTTTCGATTATTTTAAAATAAAAATCTTGGACTTCACCACCACATAAAGGACAATTTTTAATATTTTCATCCTTTTTCAAAACAATTAATTCAAAGCAATTTTTGCATCTTTTAACAAATTTTTTCCCTCCAAATTTCCCCTTTTTTGCACAGGGTTTTCCTTCAACTTCTACTATATCCATTGCATAATCTATTGTTTTTGCATTTGATAAGCTTGTTCCAACACCAAATCCCCTTGCACCTGCTTCATAAAGCAAAGGAATTATATCCTCTTCAAGTCCCCCTGATACAAATATCTTTACATTTTTAAATCCCCTTATATCAAGTTCCCATCTTACTTCCCTTACTATTTTTGCAAAATCCCCTCTCCTTGAAGAAGGTGTATCAAGTCTTACACCATCTAAGTTTTTCAAAATTTCAGCAGCCTTAATTGCTGTTACCTTTTCATCTCCATATGTATCTATCAATGCTATTCTTGGAACATCCTTTTCAATTATTTCATCAAAACTTCTCCATGCTTTTTCTTCACCAAGTAAAATTATTAAAGAATGAGGCATTGTTCCTCTCGGTTTTTTATTTATAACTTCTGCCCCTTTTATACTTGATACACCATCACATCCACCCATATAAGCAAAATAATCAATAAAAGGTGAAATAGCAGGATGCATTCTTCTTATTCCAAATGATAATAAAATTGCATCCTTACATAATATTCTGAATCTTGCTGCTTTTGTTGCAATTCCTGATGCCTGGCATATAAAGCCAAGTATTGGTGTTTCATAAATTGCAAAATTAACATAGTTTCCTTCAATTGCCATTACAGGGACTGGAATTCCATTTATATCAACTCCCTTAAAAATTGTTCCTTCTTTTATTGCCCATAAATCAATTTCCTTACCTTCTAAGAGTTTTGCACTTTCTTCAAGCCCAGCAAAAACAACAAATTCATAAGGAATGCTTGATGCCGTGAATTCAGCCCATACAATTTTATTTATGTTTTCTTCTAAAAGTATTTTTTCAGTTCTTTTAAAATATATGTCTGTTGTTAATCCCTTTTTAATTTCATCATCATTTGCTATTAGAAACATATTTTACTCACACTTTGAATAACCGCATGAAAGACATGTTGCACAATCTTCTATCATAATAAGTGATGCTCCACATTCAGGGCATATTTCTCCTGAAGGTGTTAATCCTTCCATTATTTTTCTCTTTGGTTCTGGAAATATCTTTAATTGTTCTCCTTTACCTAAGTGTTTTTCAAGGACTTTTGCAATCGTATCAGGTATTGAAAAATAAACTTCCCCATCTTCCCATACAGGATTTGCTGACCTTATTCCTTTAAGTTGTTTAATAATTTCATTTGGGGATACACCAGAACGCAGTGCAAGGGAAATTAATCTCCCTATTGCTTCTGTTAAAGCATTTGCATGTCCACCACTTTTTCCAACTTGAATAAAGACTTCTAAAAGTCCTTCCTCATCTTCATTTATTGTGATATACAATGTTCCAAGCCCTGATGGCATCTTATATGTTTTTCCACTTACAACTTTTGGTCTTGGTTTTGGTTTTAATATATGGACCTTTTTCTCTTCTTCTTTTTTAACAGCAACATCATATACTTGCTCTGGTCTTGAACCTGTTCTATAAACAGTTATTCCTTTACAACCAAGTTCATATGCCAAGAGAAATACTTTTTTAACATCTTCAACTGTTGCACTCTCAGGCATATTTATTGTTTTTGAAACAGCATCTTCTGTATATTTTTGAAATGCTGCCTGTATCATAACATGCTGTTTATAATCAACATCAAATGCAACATCAAATATATCTCTTATAAAATCAGGAATTTCATCAAAAGGTTTAATTGAAGGGACTTTTGAAATTTCATTCATCAATTCGTCTGAATAAAATCCCAAAAATTTTGATGCTTCTTCAAAATATTTGTTTATATATAAAAGTTTTTCACCTTCCATAACATTTTTAACATAAACAAGTGAGAAATTTGGTTCTATACCAGCGGATGTATCAGCAATCATTGATATTGTTCCTGTTGGTGCAATTGTAGTTACAACAGCATTCCTCCTTGTAGTTCCCTTAAATATACTTTTTTCAATGTTTGGAAAAGGACCCTTTATTTTTCCAATTTTACAGGAAGCAATGTGGGCTCTTTCCTGAATAAATTTCATTATCTCTTCTGCTGCCTTAATTGCTTCTTCACTTCTATAAGGAATTCCAAGCATGTATAAAAGGTCTGCAAAGCCCATTATTCCAAGACCTATTTTTCTATTTTCCTTTGTCAATTTTTCTATTTCCTTTAAAGGATAATTGTTAGCATCAACAACATTGTCAAGGAAATGAACAGAAATGTCAACAATTTCACCAAGTTTTTCCCAATCAATTCTATTTTTAACTTCTTCAAAGCTGCTTCTTCTTTTTTCTGTTAAATACCATGGAGTTCCTTTATAAAACTTTGCAACATTTATTGATCCAAGGTTGCAGGATTCATAAGGTAAAAGCGGTTTTTCACCACAATTATGAACATAAAATCCATTTGCATCAAAAGCATTAACTCCTGGAATTTGAACATCATATACTTTTTCTTTTCCACAGTATTCTATTTTTTCTATTTCATCAATAAATCTTTCTCTATTTAATTTTCTTTTATAAGAAGAAAGTAAATCTTTAAGTTTTTTTCCTTTTTCAGTATCTCCAAAACCAATTTTTTCAGCAAATATTTTTATGTTGTCTTTACTTATTACAAGTTCATATTTTCTAAATTTGTATATCTGGGAAACAATTCCCATTCTTAAAAGCATCCTCTGAATAATTTTAAGATTATTTATATCCTTTTGCCACAATCTTATAGA
>CAZUSI010000062.1:0-8046 GCA_964623395.1 uncultured bacterium
TTTATCTTTATTTTTATTTTTTGTTTTAAAAAAAATCTTTTTAAGGGAATAGAAAATCCAGAAGACATTTTTAAAAAAAGCATAGAATTTTATGAAAAAAAGAAATATAGAAATGCAATTGAAGGATTTAAAAAGATTATATATCATAATGAGGTTCTTGATTTTACAGATGATGCTCAATTCTATCTTGCAATGTGCTATTATAAAATAAAGGATTATGAGCAAAGTTTTATGGAATTTAAATTTTTAAGTGACCATTTTCCAAATAGTGAGTATAAAGAGGAAAGTGAATTTATGATGATAAAAATAGATTTTTTAAATCTTCCAAAAGAGGAACTTGACCAAGAGAAAACCTATGAAGTTATTAAAAGTTCAAGAAATTTTCTTCAAAAATATCCTGAATCAAAGTTTAAAAATGAAGTTGAAGAAATTATTAAAAAATGTAGGGAAAAAATTGCAAAAAAAATTTTTGGGATGATGGAACTTTATTTAAAGATGGGAAAAAGAAATTCTGCAAAAATTTATTTTGATATTTTGGAAAAAGAATATTCTGATTTAAAAATATATGAAAAGGCAAAGAAGATTGTAGAAGATAAAAAATGAAAAAAATAGGGATTTTTGGTGGTCTTTTTGATCCACCCCATATAGGTCATTTGATAACATCTCTTGATGCCCTTACAGAACTTTCTCTTGATGAAATATGGTTTTTGGTAAGTTATAATCCTCCTCATAGAAACGAAAATGCTAATTTTTATGATAGATTTGAAATGGTAAAATTATCAATAAAAAATTTTGATAAGTTTAAAATATGTGATATAGAAAGGGAATTGAATTTGCCTAAAAGTTATTCACTTTATATTATAAGGGAAATAAAAAGAAGGGAAAAAGAAAAGGAATTTTGGTTTTTAATTGGTTCTGATCAATTTGAAAAATTTTCTACTTGGAAAGAACCTGAAGAAATTTTAAGAGAAATTAAAGTTGCTGTTTTAAAAAGGAAAGATGAAGATTTTAGCAATTTACCTTTTTCAAAAGAAGTCATATTTTTAAATAATAGATGTATTGAAGTATCTTCAAGTGAAATAAGGAAAAGAATTAAAGAGGGGAAAGAAATAAAATTTTTTGTGAGGGATGAAGTTGAAAGATATATTAAGGAAAAGGGACTTTATAGATGAAAATTGTTTATTCTGAAAAATATGTTGTTGATTTTGGAATACATGTTTTTCCGACTATAAAGTATAAATTGATTAAAGAAAGAATTTTAAGGGAAAAAATTATAGAGGAAAAAGATTTTGTAGAACCAAAAATGCCAAGGGAAGAAGAACTTTTGATTTTGCTTGATAAGGAATATCTTGACGATTTAAAAAAATTGAGATGGACAGAAAGAACAATTTATTCTGAACTGCCATTAACAAGAGAAATAGTTGATATGTTCATGCTTGCATCAGAAGGAACATATATAGCATCAGAAATTGCATTAGAAGAAGAATTTTGTTATCATATAGGTGGTGGATTCCACCATGCTTTTAAAAATAAAGCAGAAGGATTTTGCTATATAAATGATATTGCCTATGCAATTTTAAAATTAAAAAAGGAAAATAAGATAAAAAGAGCACTTGTTATTGATTGTGATTTGCATCAGGGAAATGGAACAGCAAAAATATTTGAAAATGATAAAGATGTATTTACTTTTTCAATACATCAACAAAATTTATATCCAATAAAAGAAAAAAGTGACCTTGATATAGGATTACCTGATTTTGCAGAAGATGATTATTATCTTGAAAAGATGGATTATGCTCTTTCAATAATTGAAAAAAATTTACCTTTTGATTTATGCATTTATCAAGCAGGTGCTGACCCTTATAAAGAAGATAAACTTGGAAATTTAATGATTACAAAGGAAGGACTTATTAAAAGGGATAAAAAGGTTGCAGAATTTTGTAAAAGAAATAAAATACCTGTTGCAATAACTCTTGGTGGTGGTTATTCAAGAAATTTGGAAGATTTGATTGATATCCATTTTAACACTTTAAAAATTTTTATTGAGGTTTATGAGGAGGAAAAATGAAAATACATACATTAAAAGAAGAAATTTTATTTGAGGGAATAGGACTTCATAAAGGAGAAAAAAATAAGGTTATTCTAAGACCTAAAAAAGAAATTGGAATAAGAATATTTTTAAAAGAAAATGGAAAGGAAATAGAAATTCCCTTTGATTTAAACAATGTTGAAACAAAATATAGATGCATTGCCTTTAAAAAAGATGATAAAATAATTTTTACATTTGAACATCTTTTATCTTCTCTATTGGGATTTGGAAATATCCAATGTGATATAATAGTTGAAGGAAATGAAGTGCCCTGTTTTGATACCTCCTCTTATTATTTTGTTTCAGAAATTAAAAAGGTTGGCTTAGAAGAGATTTTGGATATCACTCCTTTAAAAATTAAAAATCCGATAAATTTTTCCTTTGAAGATGAAAAAGAAATAATATTTTTACCTTCTTCTGATTTTAAAGTTACTTATATTTTTAAAAGAGAAAAAGGGATTGAAGGATTTTTAAGTATTCTTATAAATCCTTATAATTATGAAAAAGAAATATCAAAAGCAAAAACCTTTATATTTTTTGAAGAGATTGAAAAAGTTAGAGAAATGGGGCTTGGTAAAGGAGGAAATGAAAAAAATGTTATTGTTTATAAGGATGGAGAAATTATAAATAAAGAAATTCTTTCTTATCATGATGAATTTATAAGGCATAAGATACTTGATTTGATTGGTGATTTTTCTCTTTTAAATTATCCCTTTAATTTTCATATAATTGCAATTGGAACAGGACACAGACACCATATTGAAGCAATAAAAAAATTAAGAAAATATTTGATTAAAGAGGAAATTGATATTAAAGAAATAATTAAGATTTTGCCTCATAGGTATCCCTTTTTGCTTGTTGATAAAATATTAAACATTGAAGAAAATAGAATTGTTGGGATAAAGAATGTAACCTTTAATGAAAATTTCTTTCAGGGACATTTTCCGGAAAATCCAATTATGCCAGGAGTTTTAATAGTTGAAGCACTTGCACAAACAGGCGGAATTTTAATAGGGAAAAAATTAAAGGAAAGAAAATTGTTTTATTTTGCAGGGATAGAAGGATTTAAATTTAGAAAGCAAGTTTTGCCAGGAGATACAATTTTAATGGAAGTTGAGATAAAAAGATGGGGAGGAAAAGTGTGTAAGATGTATGGAAGGGCTTATATAAATGATGAAATTGCTGCTGAGGGAGAACTTATTGCAATAAGTGAGGGATAGATGAAAATACATGAAAGTGCAATTGTTGATAAAAATGCAATAATTGAAGAAGGTGTTGAGATAGGTCCATTTTCACAAATATTAGGAAAGGTTAAAATAGGGAAAGGAACAAAGATAGGAAGTAATGTGATAATTGAAGGAAAGGTTACAATTGGAGAAAATAACATAATTTATCATTTTGCCTGCATAGGATTTCCTCCTCAGGATGTAAAATATAAAGGTGAAGAATCAGAAGTCATAATTGGAAATAATAATATTATAAGAGAATTTGTAACTATTCATAGGGCAAGTGGTGAAGGAGAAAAAACAGTTGTAGGAGATAATTGCTTTTTGATGGCTTATGTCCATCTTGCCCATAATGTAAAAATAGGAAACAATGTTATAATTGCGAATGGAACACAACTTGCAGGTTATGTGGAAATACATGATAATGCCTTTTTATCAGGAGGTGTTTTGGTGCATCAATTTTGTAGGATTGGAAAATATGCAATGATAAGAGGAAGAGCAAGACTTGGACTTGATGTTGTTCCTTATGTAATAGCAGATGGTATTGAAAATACAGAAGTTAAGGGTTTAAATGTAGTTGGACTAAAAAGGGCTGGATTTACTCCTGAAAGAATGAAAATTTTAAAAGAAGTTTATAGAATTCTTTTTAGACAAAATTTGAATACTTCACAAGCATTAGAAATTTTAGAAAGAGATTATTCCCAATATGATGATGTCAAATATTTAATTGAATTTATAAAAAATTCTAAAAGGGGAATAGGGAAATGAAAATTGTGATAGCACTTGGAGGAAATGCAATTTTACCGAAAGGTGCTTCTTTTCATGTTTTAACACAATTCAAAACAACAAAAGAATCTTTATACAAAGTTTTACCAATAATAGAAAAATCAAAAGGATGTGTTATAACACATGGAAATGGTCCGCAAGTTGGAGTTGCATTTTTAAGAAATTATTATGCAAGAAAAGAAATACCTATGTATCCTCTTGATGTTCTTGATGCTGAAACACAGGGATGGATGGGATATATGATTTCTCATCTTCTAAATGAAATATTTTATGAGAAAAAAATTGATAGAAAAGTAAGTGTCATAATAACACAGGTTTTAGTTGATGAAAAGGATCCCGAATTTAAAGAACCAACAAAGCCAATAGGTCCATTTTTCACATATAAAGAAGCAGAAGAAATGAAAGGTCTATTTCCTTATCCAATAAAAAAGGATGTAAATAGGGGATATAGAATAACTGTTCCTTCACCAAAACCAATTGATATAATTGAAAAGGACATTATAAAAAAACTTGTTGAAGAAGGAAATGTTGTAATTGCAGGAGGAGGTGGTGGAATTCCACTTTTTAAAAAAGGAAATAAACTTAAAGCAGTTTATGGAATAATAGATAAGGATTTATGTTCAGCAAAAATTGCCTCTTTAATAAATGCTGACTACTTTTTAATTCTAACAGATGTGGATAAGGTCTATTTAAATTATGGAACAGAAAATCAAAAACCAATTGATGTTTTAAAAATTGATGAGGCAATAAATTATTTAAAGGAAGGTCATTTTCCAAAAGGAAGTATGGGGCCAAAAATAGAGGCAGCAATAGAATTCTTGAAAAATGGAGGAAAAGAAGTTATAATAACAAGTTTGGATAAGTCAAAAGAAGCAATTGAAGGAAAAGGGGGAACAAGAATAGTTAAAGATTAATCTTTTGCTTCAAGCCAGTTTTTACCAAAATTTATATCAACTTTTAAAGGAACTTTTAAAGGAAAAACATTTTCCATTTTATTTTTTATAATTTCCTTTGCAAGAGAAACATCCTTTTCATTAACTTCAAAAAGTAATTCATCATGAATTTGAAGGATTATATGAGCATCAAGATTTTTACTTTTAAATTCCTCATAAATATCTATCATTGCCTTTTTAATTATATCAGAAGCAGTTCCTTGAATTGGTGTATTTATTGCAATCCTTTCTGCTTGATGCCTTACTTCTTTTATATGATGATTTATATCAGGTATATTTCTAATTCTTCCAAAAAGTGTTTTTACATAATAATTTTTTCTTGCAAAATTTAAAGTCTCATCTATCCATTTCCTAACTTTTGGAAAATTTGCAAAGAAAAGCGCAATTAAATTTGAAGCTTCTTCTGGAGTTATTCCAAGTTCCTTTGAAAGACCAAAAGGGCTTATTCCATAACATATTCCAAAATTAACTGTTTTTGCCTTCCTTCTTTCTTCAGGATTTATATCTTTAATATCTTTACCCGTTATTAAAGATGCAGTGTATGAATGTATATCCTCTCCCCTTTCAAATGCCTTTATTAAATTTTCATCTTCTGAAAAATGGGCAAGTATTCGGAGTTCTATTTGTGAATAATCGGCACATATTATATAATAAGAAGGAGGAGCACATATTGCCTCCCTTAATTTTTTCCCTATTTCTGATTTAATTGGAATTGTTTGGAGATTCGGATTTGAACATATAATTCTTCCTGTTGATGCTTTTACCTGATTAAAAGTTGCATTTATTCTTCCTGTAAAAGGATTTCTCAAAGATAAAAAAGTATCTATATAAGTTGTTTTTATTTTGAAAAGTTCTCTATAATCAAGAATTAATTTTGCAATCTCATATCCTTCTGTCGCAAGTTCCTTTAATACCTCATAATCTGTTGAATAACCTGTTTTTGTTTTTTTCTTACAAGGTAATTTAAGTTTTTTAAAAAGAATTTCTTGAAGTTGTTTTGGAGAATTTATGTTAAAAGGTGTTCCTGCAATTTCATAAATTTTTTTTGTAATTTCTGAGAGATTAAAATTTATTTCTTTATCAATTCCCCTTAATACATCTTCGCATATATAAACCCCTCTTTCCTCCATCTCTGCTAAAATTTTTGAAAGTTTTATTTCTATTTCAGAATATAACTTATAAAGACCTTTAAGGATAATTTCTTCCATTAAAGAAGGTAAAACAGAATCTACAAGATATATTTCCTCAATTTTCCTTTTCCTTAAATCCTGTGAAAATTTAAAGCCAAGCCGCTCAAGAGCAATTTTTTCAATCGTTATATTTTCTTTTTCAGGATATAAAAGATATTCTGCAATTAAAGGGTCATTTATTTTTCCTTTTAAATTTAAATTCCTTTTTATAAATTCCCTATATATTTCTTTTAAATCACAAGTATTTTTTTCACATTCATATTCAAAAATCTCTTTTGCTTCATCAATTTTTAACTTATAAAAATTTTCACCTTTCTTTATAAATACCTCATCCTTATAAATTGAAAAAGTAAAACCCTCTTTTAAAAGGTTTAAATCAATCTTTTCCTTTACTTCAAAATCAGGAAATTTCCTTGAAAAACTTTCCATAATTGAATAGAATTCAAGTTCCTTTAATATTTTGAAAAGCTCTTCATAATTAGGCTCTTTTATTTTTAAATCCTCTTCGTAAAAGGGAATATCAATATCATCATCAAGTTTTAAAAGTTCTTTTGCCATCTTTATATTTTCAATATTTTTCTCAATAATTTCTCTAATCCTTAAATTTTTAATTTTATTATAATTTTCAATCAAATTATCAATATTTTTAAATTCATCAATAAGGGAAATTGCAGTTTTTTCTCCAATTCCAGAAACCCCTGGAATATTATCAATATTATCACCTATAAGCGAAAGATAATCTAAAATTTTTTCAGGTGGAACAAGAAATTTTTCAAGAACTTTTTCTCTTGTATATAAAATTTCTTCTTTTGGACGAGTATCAAGAAGAAGAACATCGTCATCAACAAGTTGAAGTAAATCCTTATCAGAAGAAAGAATAAGAATTTTCCATCCTTTTTCTTTTCCTTTTTTTACAAGAGTTGCTATAACATCATCTGCCTCATATCCTGGAACTTCATAAATTTTTAAACTTAATGCCTCTCCTATCTCTTTAATTCTTTGCATTGATATTACAAGTTCATTTGGCATTGGGGGTCTTGTTGCCTTATATTTTTCAAAAATAATATGCCTTTTTGTTTTTCCTTTTGCATCAAAAACAATTGCCATATAAGAAGGATTGTATTCCCTTTTAATTCTTAAAATAGAATTTGTAAATGCAAAAGGTGCTGAAGTATTTTCACCTTTTGAATTCCTTAATGGATTTTTCACAAAGGCAAAAAATGCCCTATAAGCAAGGGATGTTCCATCAACTATTATGAATAATGGATTCAAATTTTATAACCTACGGGAACAATATAAAGGGGCTCTCCTTTAACCTTTAATATTTTTTTAATTTCTGAATCGTTAAAGGCACCAACAGGACAGGCGCCAAGTGAAATTGCTTCTGCTTGTAATAAAAGATTCTGAGCAGCATGTCCTAAATCAAAATGAACATATCTTATCCCCCTTTCCCCATATCTTGAAGTTGTCCTTTCATAAATTGCATAAAATATAAATACACATGGAGCATCAGCAATAAAATCCTGATTATAGGAAGCAATTGCAATTTTTTCCCTTATATCTTCTTTTGAAATCTCTATAAGAGAATGCTCTTCTGGAATATATTTAAAAACACCATCTTCTTTTGCAACATATATATCAAGAGGATATCTTGCTCCTGCTGAAGGTGCAGTTTTTAAAGAATATCTTTTTTCTGTAATTCCATAGGTTGCCCATAAAAGCTGTGAAATTTGCTCAAGAGTTAGTTTTTTATCTTTTACAAATTCCCTGCAAGTTCTCCTTTTCTTTAAAACCTCTTCAAG
>CAZUSI010000063.1:0-8011 GCA_964623395.1 uncultured bacterium
AATTATACAATTGTTTGAAAAAACAATTTTATTTTCTTTAATATAAATAACTTTTATAAAGGAGGGAAAATGAAGATTTTATTGATTTTCTTTTTTACTCAAATAATTCCAGGTTTTGAAACATCTTCTTGTGTAAGAAATACAGGATTTGGATTTTATTTTGTTCTTGGAGAAAGATTTGGACTTTGCTCTTCCTTTAAAGCAAGGTTGGGAGAAAATCTTGAAGGTGGAATTAAACCTGCCTTTTTGTTTAAAACAAATGGAGAAACAAAAGCAGGAGTTGGTGCTGATGCTTTTTTAAAATTCCTTGTTTTTAAAAGGACAAAAGATTATCCCTTTAATTTTTCATTAATTCCCCATTCAGCACTTTATGTTGAAAAAAATCTTTTCCATTTTTCTTTTATAATGGATTTTTTAATTGATTATCCAATTCCATTAGAAAAAGAATTTGAAATAATTCCTTATGGTGGAGGAGGTCTTGGGATTGATTTTGAGTCAAAAGAAATAAAAGCAGAAAATAAAGTAGATGTTTATCCTGGAATTGAAGTTAAAATAGGTTCCTTATTTAAATTTACAAAGAAATCAGGTATTTTTACAGAAATTTTTATTTCAAGTTTCAATTCTGCCTTAGGACTTGGGGTTCATTTTGAAATATGAAGAGGATACTTTCTGGCTTAAGGCCAACAGGAAAAATTCATATAGGAAATTATTTTGGTGCCCTTATAAATTGGGTTAATCTTCAAAAGGATTATGAATGTTTTTATGAAGTTGCTGATTGGCATGTTTTAACAACCGATTATAAGGATACTCAAGATTTAAGGGAAAATATAATTGAATGTGTTTGCGATTGGATTTCAGTTGGAATAGATCCTGAAAAATCTGCAATTTTTATTCAAAGTCAAATTAAAGAACATGCAGAACTTGCCTTACTTTTTGGAATGATTGTAACTGTTGCAAGGCTTGAAAGAAATCCAACTTTAAAGGAACAAATAAAAGAACTTGGTCTTGATGAAAATATTTCTTATGGCCATCTTGGTTATCCTGTTTTACAAGCATCAGATATACTTGTTTATAGGGCAGAACTTGTTCCTGTTGGTGAGGACCAACTGCCCCATATTGAAATAACAAGAGAAATTGCAAGGAGGTTTAATTATTTATATGGTGAAACATTTCCAATACCTGAACCAATTTTAACTTCTTCTCCAAGAGTTCCTGGGATAGATGGGAAGGCAAAAATGAGTAAATCTTTAAACAATGCAATATTTGTTGATGAAGAGCCAGAGGGAATTAAAATGAAGATAATGAAGGCGTATACTGACCCATTAAAGATAAAGCTTGGAGATAAAGGACATCCTGATGGATGTGTTGTTTTTGCCTATCATAACCTTATAAATAAAGATGAGGTTCCTGAAATAAGAAATGGATGTGAATCAGGGAAACTTGGTTGTGTTGAATGTAAAAATAATTGTGCTAACAAGATGATTGAATTTTTAAGGGATTTTAGAGAGAAAAAGATGATTTTAAAAAAGGATTTGAAAAAGGTGATTGAGATAATTGAATATGGGAATAAAAGGGCAAAAGAGATTGCAAGTTCAACCCTTGAAATTGTGAGAGAAAGGATGAATCTCTGGAAATAATATGTTTACAGGAATAATAAAGGCAACTGGTAAAGTTATAGGGATTAAAAATGAAAATAATAAAAAAAGGATAAAAATTGAATATAAAGGTGATATAAATATTAAAGAGGGGGACAGTATAAGTATTGATGGTGCATGTATAACAATTGAAAAAGTTTATGGTAATACTTTTGAGGTTTTTCTTTCGGAAGAGACATTGAAAGTTACAAAATTTGGAAAGGTTTTAAAGGAGGGTTATATTTTAAATCTTGAAGAACCATTAAAATTATCTGATAAAATAAGTGGTCATATTGTTACAGGACATGTTGATGGTGTTGGTAAAATTAAAAAAATTTATAAAGATAAAGAAAATATGAGGATTGAGATTGAGTTTGATAGAAAATTTGAAAAATACCTTTATGAGAAGGCACAAATATCAATAGATGGCATCTCATTAACATTAACTCAAAGAAAAAAGAATATTGGAATTTTTAACATTATCCCTTATACTTATAAAAATACAAATATTCATTTAAAAAAAGTAGGAGATTTTGTTAATGTGGAATTTGATATTTTTGCAAAAATCATTGAAAATTTAATTGAGGGAGGAAAATGAAAAAGAAAAAATATATTTTTACATCCGAGTCAGTTACAGAGGGTCATCCTGATAAGATATGTGATCAGGTTTCTGATGCAATACTTGATGAAATAATAAATAAGGATAAATCTGCAAGAGTTGCTGTTGAAGCAATGACAACAAGAGGTGTTTTAATTGTTGTTGGAGAAATAACAACGGACTGTTATGTAGAAATTCCGGATATTGTTAGAGATGTTGTTAAGAAAGCAGGATATACAAATCCCGCTTATGGTATGGATTATGAATCAGTTGCTGTTTTAACATCAATTCAGGAACAAGCAAAGGATATAGCAATAGGTGTTGATACTGGTGGAGCAGGTGATCAGGGAATGATGTTTGGATTTGCAATTGATGAAACACCGGAGCTTATGCCAATGCCTATAATGATTGCCCATAAACTTGTAAGAAGACTTGCAGAAGTTAGGAAAAATAAAATTCTTGATTATTTAAGACCAGATGGTAAATCTCAGGTTACAATAGAATATAAACTTGGAAAACCGTATAGAGTTGAAGCAGTTGTTTTATCAGCACAGCATGACCCTGATATAAGTATTGAAGAATTAAGGGATGACCTTTATGAACATGTTATAGAATATGTTTTAAAAAGAGAAAATATAAAAACTGATGAAGATACAAAGTATTTTATAAATCCAACAGGAAGGTTTGTAATAGGTGGTCCACAAGCAGATTCAGGAGTTACAGGTAGAAAAATAATGGTTGACACTTATGGAGGATATGCTCGTCATGGTGGTGGATGTTTTTCAGGTAAAGACCCCACAAAGGTTGATAGGTCTGCTGCTTACATGGCAAGATATATTGCAAAAAATATTGTTAGGGCAAAAATTGCAGAAAAATGTGAAGTTCAGCTTGCTTATGCAATAGGTGTTCCAAAACCAGTTGCAGTTTTTGTTGATACATTTGGAACTGGTAAAGTTCCTGATGAAAGGATTGTTGAATTTATAAAGAATAGATTTGATTTATCGCCAAGGGGAATTATAGAATATCTTCAGCTTTTAAGACCAATTTATAGAAAAACTGCATGTTATGGACATTTTGGAAGGGAAGAAGAAGGTTTTACATGGGAAAAATGTGATGTGGCAGAAGAATTTAAGGAACTTTTAGATTAATATGGAGATTGAGAAGGTTTATATACCCGAAAAAATAGAGGATAAATGGTATAAATTTTGGTTAGAAAAAAAATATTTTGAGGCAGACAATAAGTCTCAAAAGGAAAGTTATGTTATTGTTATGCCACCCCCAAATATTACCGGCATCCTTACAATGGGTCATGTTCTCAACAATACATTTCAGGATATAATAATAAGGATGAAGAGAATGGAAGGATATGAAGTTTTATGGCTTCCAGGAATAGACCACGCAGGTATTGCAACACAAAATGTTGTTGAAAAGGAACTTGCAAAAGAGGGTAAAACAAGATTTGATATAGGTAGAGAAGAATTTTTAAAAAGGGTATGGGAATGGAAAGAAAAGTATGGTGAGATAATTTTGAAACAACTTAAAAAACTTGGTGTTTCCTGTGATTTTTCAAGAACAAAATTTACAATGGATAAAGAACTTTCAGATGCTGTTCTTGAAGCATTTGTAAGACTTTATGAAAAGGGGATGATATATAAAGGGCTTTATATAATAAATTGGTGTCCAAGATGCACAACTGCTCTTTCAGATGATGAAGTTGAACATAGAGAAGTTTTTGGAAAACTTTATTACATTAAATATCCTTTAAAAGATGGTGGATATATAACTGTTGCAACAACAAGACCAGAAACAATGCTTGGCGATACAGCAGTTGCAATAAATCCAAAGGATAATGAAAAAAGGAAATTCTTAGGTAAAATTGCAATTTTACCCTTTTTAAAAAGAGAAATACCTATAATTGAAGATGAAAGAGTTGAAATTGGTTTTGGAACAGGTTTTGTTAAGGTTACCCCTGCTCATGACCCAGTGGATTTTGAAATTGGTAGAAGACATAATCTTGAAATGATAGTTGTTATGGATAAGTTTGCTAAAATGAATGAGAATGCAGGTAAATTTAAAGGACTTGATAGATTTGAAGCAAGAGAAAAAATAGTAAATGAACTTAAAGAAATGGGTTTACTTGAGAAAGTCCAAGATTATACACATTCAGTTGGTGAATGTTATAGATGTAATACAATTATAGAACCTTATTTATCAGAGCAATGGTTTGTAAGGATGAGACCACTTGCAGAAAAGGCAATAGAGGCAGCAAGGAAAAAAGAGGTTATATTTTTCCCAAGTGTTTATGAAAAAAATTATTATAACTGGCTTGAAAATGTAAGGGATTGGTGTATTTCAAGACAGATATGGTGGGGGCATAGAATCCCTGTTTATATTTGTGAAGAATGTAATAATATGATAATAAAAAAGGAAAAACCAAAAGAGTGTCCAAAATGTAAGTCAAAGAAATTGAAGCAGGATGAAGATGTTCTTGATACATGGTTTTCTTCTTGGCTATGGCCATTTTCAACAATGGGATGGCCAAAAGAAACTGATGATTTTAAAAAGTTTTATCCAACAACTACCCTTATTACAGGATGGGACATATTGTTTTTCTGGGTTGCAAGAATGATAATGGCTGGTCTTGAATTTACAAATAAAGTTCCCTTTAAAAATGTTGTTTTGACGGGAATGGTAAGGGATGAAAAAAGAAGAAAACTTTCAAAAAGTTTGGGAAATTCCCCTGATCCCCTTGATCTAATTAAAAAATATGGTGCTGATGGTGTAAGGTTTTCAATGTGTCTTATAACACCGGAAGGTCAAGATGTTTTATTTTCAGAGAAAAAGATGGAAATTGGAAGGAATTTTGCAAATAAATTATGGAATGCTTCAAGATTATTATTTTTAAATTATGATGGGAAATTTAAATTTGATAAGGATAAATTTTATCTTGAAGATAAATGGATTTTATATTTGCTTGATGAATTTTTAAAAAATTTAAAAATTCTTCTTGACAACTTTAATTTTGTTGATGCAGCATGGAGATGCTATAGATTTTTCTGGAATGAATATTGTGATTGGTATCTTGAATTTATTAAGGATAGATTAAAGAATGAAAAGGAATATGCTCTTGGTGTTGCCTTTTATGTTCTTGAAAAATTTTTAAGGGCTTTACATCCCTTTATGCCCTTTATAACAGAAGAAATATGGCAAAAGTTACCTATTAAAAAAGAAAAGGAAAGCATAATGATTTCTGAATGGCCAAAAGAAGAAGGATTTTCATTTAAAGAAGAATATGAGGATTTTGAATTTATAAAAAAACTTATAATGGAAGTAAGAAAAATAAGGGGGGATTATAATATTCCTGTTTCTCAAAAAACAAAATTGTTTTTAAGATGGGTTTCATCTTTGGAAAGAAAAGATATTTTCCTTACAAGGATAGAAGAAATAAGAAGACTTACATTTTCAGAGGAAATTGAATTTACAGAAAATCCATTAAAAAAATGTGCTTTTGGAGTAGTTCAAGGGGTTGAAATTTATATTCCATTAGAAGGTATAATAGATATTGAAAAGGAAAAAAGAAAAATTTTAGAAGAAATTGAAGAAATTAAAGGGCATATATTAAAAATAGAGAAAAGACTTTCAAATGAAGATTTTATAAATAAGGCAAAAAAGGAAGTTATAATGGAAAATGAGAAAAAACTTATGGAATTTAAGGAAAAGATGGAGAGATTAAAACTTTATCTTGAACATCTATGAAAAAATACAAATTTAATAATATGGAGGATTTTATAAGGGAATTTCCATTTCAAATTGAAAAGGGGATTGATTTAAAACCGATTAATTTAAAGGATTATGGAAAATTTGATGGAATAGTTTTATGTGGAATGGGTGGTTCTGGTATTTCTGGAGAAGTATTAAAAATGTTTTCAAAAATTCCCTTTTTTGTTTTTAAAGATTATAGGATCCCAGAAGAGTATATCAAAGAAAATTTTTTATACATTTTTGTAAGTTATTCTGGAAATACTGAAGAAACAATTGAATGTTTTGAAAATTTAAAGGATAATAAAATTTTAATTGTTACATCAGGTGGAAAATTAAAGGAAATTGCAGAAGAAAAAAATATTCCCTTAATTCTTCTTCCAGAAGGTTATCCACCAAGATGTGCTTTTGGATGGATTTTCTCTTCAATTTATTCATACTTGGAAGAATATTTAAAATTTAACAAAAAAGATTTAAAAGAGACAGCAAAATTTTTAAATAAAAAGGTTTCTGAATATTTAAAGGAAAATAGCAAAGCATTTGATATTTCAGCAAAAATTTATAAAAGAATTTTCTTCTTATATACCTCTTATGAATACTTCCCTTCAATTTTAAGATGGAAAACGCAAATAAATGAAAATGGAAAATCCTTTTGTCATATAGATTTAATTCCTGAAATGAATCATAATGAAATAGTTGGACTTTTTCATCCAGAAGACATTTTAGATTCAGGTTATGTAATATTTATAAAAGGACCTGATATGCATAAGAGAAATCTAATAAGAATAGAAGAGACAGCAAAACTGATTGAAGATACATTTGTTAAGATAGATTTTATTGAGCCAGAAGGCAAAAATTATCTTGAAAGAATTTTTGATTTAATAGTTCTTGGCGACTGTATTTCTTATTTTCTTGCAAGATTTTATAAAGAAGACCCTTTTGAAATAAAAAGGATTGATATTTTAAAGGAAAGGATGAAGGAAAGATGATACTTATAATTCCATGTGCAGGGAAAGGGACAAGATTAAGACCCCATACTTTAATAACTCCAAAACCACTTATAAAACTTGCAGGAAAACCAATGATTTTTTATTCAATTGACCCCTTAATTTCTCTTCCAATTGAAAAAATATTACTTGTAATAAGTAAAGAGGGAGAAGAAATTTATAAGGTTGTTAAAGAAAATTATAACATAGAAGTTGATTATGCAATTCAAGAAGAACAACTTGGTCTTGGTCATGCAATTTATGTTGCCCTTGAAAAATTAAATGAAAATAAAGAAATTTTAATTTTGCTTGGAGACACAATTGTTGAATCAGATTTTAAAAATTTTGATGAAAATTTCATAGGTCTTTATCCTGTAGAAGACCCAAGTAGGTTTGGTGTTGCCTTATGTGAAGGTGAAAGAATAGTTAAACTTTTTGAAAAGCCAAAGGAATTTATTTCAAATTTAATAATAGCAGGAATATATTTTTTTAAAAGTTCAAAAGAACTAAAGGAGGCAATAAAGGAAATAATTGAAAAGGATATAAAAACAAAGGGGGAATATCAATTAACGGATGCAATTGAGATTCTTCTTGAAAAAGGAGTTTATATAAGGAAGGAAGAAATAAAAAAATGGCTTGATTGCGGAACAGTGGAGGCATTTCTTCTTACACAAAGGGAAATATTAAAGGAAAGAAATGAAAATTTTGGAAAGATTGAAAATTCAATAATAATTGAACCTTGTTATATTGAAAAGGATGTTTTAATAAAAAATTCAGTAGTTGGTCCATTTGTATCAATTGGTAAAAATTCAAAGGTTGAGTATTCAATAATAAAGGATTCAATAATAGGTGAAGGTGCATGTGTTGAAAATTTAATTATAAAAGATTCAATAATAGGAAATAATGCAAAGATTTTTGGGAAGGAAAAAAGGCTCAATATAAGTGATTTTTCAGAAGTTAAAATTTGAGATAATTCCCGTATATAAAGAATTCTTGGAATTTTTAAAGAAAAACGATTTTGAAAAAATTAAAAA
>CAZUSI010000064.1:0-7895 GCA_964623395.1 uncultured bacterium
TCAAAAAATTACATTCCATATTTTCTTTGCTATTTTAAAAAGAGGGGTTCTATTAGGGTCAAAAAAGCGATCAATAACAATTATATATATTTCCACATTTTTTGATATTAATTCATCTAAAAGTGGAGGGAAAATATCAGCATAACCATCTGTTATTATAAGGGCTTTTTTGAAATTGTTTTCAATTATATGTTTTGCAACACAATTAAAATCTGTTCCATAAGTGGTTTTTACTTTGCCTCTTTCAAGTTCTTCTAACGATATTTCAAAAACTTTATTTGAAAAAATATAAATTGGTTCACGAATCAAATCCTTTAAAAAAATGCATATTTCATATACAAAATTCCAGTGATGTTTTACTGAACCGGAAACATCTATGTATATCCTTGGTCTTTTATTTTCATAAGAAATATATTTTTGAAATCTTGAGAAAAAGAAAGGATAATAACCCCATTTTAAAAGTAGAATTTCTTTTCTTCCGGGAAACGGAACAACTGATTTTATTTTTTCTATTTTTAAATCCTTAAAATTATAAATGTCATAACTTAAAACCTTTTTTATTGCTATTTTAAAAGTTGTAATTGTTTCTTCTAAAATTTTTCCATCTTCCTTTATTTTTATAATTTCCTCTTTAATTTCCTTAGAATATCCTGCTTTTTTTCCCTTATCTTTTTTTAAATATTCTCTTAAAAAATCAGGTATTTTCTCCCCAAATTTTTTTAAGGAATCAATTAAAATTATTTGTTTATAAATTTTTTTAAAGTATTTCTTTAAATAATAGGTTATAAATTTTATAAATTTGTCAACATCTTCTTTGTGAAAATATAAAAAATTCTTTATCCAGTATGAAAGTTTCTCGTATTCTATAACATTTTTTTGTTTTAAAAAAGAAGATAGATTTTTAATTAGTTTCCCATCTTTTATAACTTCATAAGGATTTAATAAAACATAAAGGGAATATGGAAGATTTTTATAAAAATTTTTTAAAATTGGTGGTTCTTTCAAAAATAAATTTTTTGCAATAAAATAATTGGCAATTGAATCAAAAGCAAAATTCAAAATTTCTTTATTTTTCTTTTCTATTTTTAAATAATATTTTCCAATATAAAAATGTGAAAGAAAAGCGTGGAGATATTCATGCATATAAATAAAATATTCATCATCTTTTGTCTTTATAAAATTTCTTTTAAATGATTTTCCTACTTTTATGTAATAGGAGCCATTCTCTTTTATGATAGAAGCAGTAGGAGTTTTATCATCCTCTATTATTTTAACTTTTGAAAAAACAAATTTTAATATTTTAAAACCCGCTTCTTTTATTTTATTCATTTTTACAAAATGCAAGGATTAAAAATTCTGTATCATTTTTAATAGAGGGATGAAAATAAACAATTGGAAAATTTTTTAAACCTTTTGGATTTTCATTTAAATATTTAAAGGCAAAAATTATTTCGTCATCTTCAATTATTTTTGCTTTTTGTGGAATATTTATTGGTATTTTTGAATCAAAGGCAAAAATAATAGGGAAATTGAGGGGATTTTTTATTTTGTTAACTTTAATTTTATTTTTTAATTTCTTTTTCCATGGTAAAAAGCAAAGAAATTTTAAAAAGTTATATCCAAGAAAATATTCAGGAATAAATGTTATTTTTCCATCCTTATCAAATTTTTCTATAACTTCATCTGGAATAATGTTAAAATATTTGAATTTTTTTCCATCATAATATAACCATTTTATAATTTCTGGAATATTTTCTTCTTCCCATCTTCTTCTTAAAGATATTTTTTTCTCAAAAATTGGTATCAAATATTCCCATCTTTTTATATTGTAATTTTTTATCTTAATGTATTTTTCTCTGTAATACATTACTTCATCAATATTTTCATTTTCTTTAACGAAAAAATTTTTATATTTTTTAAGATTATGAGGCAATTCTATAAAAGGATTAGAAAATCTTCTTCTTAGTAATTCTTCTTCTCCAACATAAGGAATAATTATTTCAGGTTTTTCAATAAGTGCTTTAAAAATTCCTTCTTTTTTTGAACTTGAATTTTTAATATAACTATCAAGTGTTTTATCCCCATCAACATAATATTTTTCCAAAAAATAAACAGTATCACTTTTTTTATAGACAAGTATGAAACCATTTATTTTTTTAATTTCTCCGTCAATTTCTATTCTAAATGAAGGAATTTCTAAATTTCTTATTCTACCTGCCATTACTTCTCCAAAACTTCTTGGAGAATCGTAAAAATCAATATCCACAATATTATTTTCCACAACTTCTAAAAATGGAATGTTTTCCTCTTTAACTTCAAAAACTTCGCACCCCTTTTCTTTTATTATTGATTTTAAAAGTTTTATTTTCATTTTTCCTCCTTTAAAAGAATTTTTAAAAAATTTTTGTAATTATAAAAAATTTCTTCAAAATTTGAAGAATCTTTTATTTCTGTAAATTCATTTATTGAAAGCCTTATTGCAAGAGAATCCAAAAAGGAATTTAAATCTGGAAATTCGTATATTTTGAAATTATAAAGACATTCTGCAGAAAATTTATTCCCATTACCTCTATAAACATATTTAGGTGTTTTTTTGCTTAACAAAATTTTTTCAAAAAATATTCTTGCACATGATGATAAAAAATCTTTTTCTACCTTTATTTTTCCTGAAAATATTTTTAAAAAGAAAACAATTAAATCACATAAACTTTTTTGTTTTGTTTCAATATTTGTTGAAGAATCAATTTTGTTTAATAAATCTGAAAGATATTCTTGATAGGAAAAATAAGAATTTTGTGAATCCTGAATTTGGCATTTTAACTTTTCTAAAATTTTTAGATGTATTAAATGGATAATTTCTTCATTGAATTTTTCACCTGTTATTTTAAAAGGAAGCGAATTTAAAAGGGTATGATAAAAAAGAGAATACAAATCTTTTTCTTTAAAATTTCCCTTATTTATTTTAACCGTAATCAAAGAAATTATGTTTCTATAAATCATTTTTGCCCTTCTTCCATCTATTGATATTTTTGAATTTTTACATTCATTAATCAACAATTCAATATAATCAATTAATTTTTTATAAAATTTATTTTCCACTTTTTTATAATCTCTGCGACATTTTTCAATAAATTCCTTCAATTCTTTAAATTCCCTTTTATTTTCTTTTTTATTTAAAAGTGGCGCATCTTCATCGCAAGTCCCCTTCATTATTTTTCTTATTTCTTCATCTTTCATTGAACTTATTGAAGGAATTTTAATAATTAATGAAAATCTTCCTGCAAATGCCTTATCAAGATAATTTGTTCCAAGATATTCAGGTGGATTCATTGCGCCGAATATATATTTTAAATTTTTTAATTCTGCACCCATTATTTTTCTTTCCCTTATTATTTCAAGCCACTTATTCTGCATCATTGGTTCTGCTCTTGATATTTCATCAATTAAAATAAATTCCTTATCCCATATAGAAATTGGAGTTGGAATGTAATTTATTTCTCCTTTTTCAAAATCATTTGGATTTGGAAAACCTATGACATCTTCAAACAATGCTTTTGAAGCATCATAAGAATGAAATTTAAGACCAAGTGCTTCTGCTATTTTTCTTGAAAGAAATGTTTTTGCACTTCCTATTTCCCCAACAAGCAAAATTGGGTCTCCTGTAATAAGTGCAGAGAGAATGTAATCCTCAATACTTTCCATACCATATATTCCTAACTTTTCTAAAAACATTTTATCCCTCCTTTTAAATCATCCTCATTTTCTCTATTCTATTTATTTTAAAATTTCTCCATGAATTTCTTAAATAACAGTAAGCAATTAAATTTTCTCCTTCAATTCTTTCAGGTTTCACAATTCTTACAGTCCTCTCCCCTTTTTTATCTACATATTCAATTTCAATTTTTTTGGAATTTTTTATTGCTTCCTTTATTTTTTCAATCGGTTTTTCAATTTTCAAAACTTTTTCTTTCTTTAATTTTTTATTAATCTTTACTTCCAAAAGATTTTCTCCAAATATTTTTACATTAAAGGTATACATTTTTTGCTCCTTCTATCATTTTTCCTGAAAGGTCAGAAAATTTCTCTATCTTTATATAATTAAATTTACTTTTTAAAATTTCATAAGCAATTCCAGGTTCACCCATTTGAAAGAAAAAAGTATAATTTTTTGAAAGAAGTTGAATTAGTTTTTCCTTTATTTTATAAAAGTTAAAAATTTCACTATCAGTAATAAACAAAATTAATTTTTCATTTTTATTTTGAGAAAGATTTTTTTCTAAAACATCTATATCAAATTTTGTTGTTCTTCCTTCAGGAGAAAAAATCATTTTCTTTAATTTTTTAATTTCATAATAACTTAACCATCCTGTTGAAATTGTTTTTGAACTAAATTGAATTAATGAATATTTTATGTAGGGAGCAATACCAATTTTCTTTAAAAAGGAAAAAATTCCATAAATTCCAAGTATTGCATTGTGATATTTTTCACCAAAGGGAAAATTGTTTGAAGTAGAATTTAACATTGAACCTGATGAATCAAGAATAAAAAGAATATCTGGAATGCTTTTTTTATTTCCGCCTTTTATTTTTATTCCATAATTAAAAGGATTTACATAAAAATTTATTTTATTTTTAAAGGGTGAAAAGGGGTCAAAAAATAAATTTTTCCAGTTTATTTCAAAAAATGAATTTTCATTGATGTCAAATTTTTCTTTTCCATATTTTAATAAGGGAATTTCAAATTTTTCTTTATGAACTGGTTTAAGGAAAATAATAGGGGCATTCAATCTATAATAGGTATCAAGAAATTCAAATCTTGATAAAAATGAAGGGATTTTTCCTTTTTTTAATTTATAAATCAAATATTTTTCAATATTTTCTTCTTTTTTACTTTCCCTTTCAAATGTTGAATCAAATCCTGAAAGCGGAATTTTTATATCATCAAAATATTTTTTACATTTTTCTAAAAATTTTGTAAGCATTTTTTCCCAGTTTAAAGAATTTTTTAGATATAAAATTTTTTCATCACTATTTAAAGGCAATTTCCATACCTTTAAAATTTCTTCAATATCTTTTAAAATTTCAAAATCCTCTTTTTTATTTAAATCAAAATCCTTAAAAAATTCATTAATCCTTTCTTTTTCATTCCATAAATAAAGGTTTAAAATAACAAAGAATTTATAAAATTTTGAAGTATTTTTTGAAATCTGAATTTTAAAAAATTCTGCCTGCCCTTCATAAGGAGGATTTTCAATTTTATTACATGCATTTACAATTAAATCCTCAAAGGCATTTAAAATGTAAGAAGCAGAATCTCCTTTAAAATAAAGATAAACAATTTCAAAAAGATTATAGTGATTTATAATATCTTTTGGACATATTCTCCAGTGTCCAATTTCATGAAGAATAACATCTTTTATAATATTTTCTTTATTTTTCAAATTTTTTCCAATTTCAATAAAGATTTTCCAATCACTTACACTTATTTCTGCCCTTATTTCTTCCTCCTCTATTTCAAAAACCTTCAAAATTCCACCAAAAAATCCATAATTTTTTTCAATTCTTTCAAAAATTTCCCTAACCATTTCTTACAATAAAAAGAAGAAAAGGGTTTTTATAATTTTCAGCAATTTTCTTAAATTGAGCCGGAGATTCTTCCATCATTTTAAAAAGGTTACCTTCCTTTTTTGCAATTTCATAGACACTTTGAGAAACCTTTCTTAAAAATTCCCATTCCCCATACATTTCCTTAAAATATTCTTCATGCATTTTTCCTTTTAAAGAAGAAACTATTATTTCCTTTATTTTTTCCTTTTTATCTTCAATTTCCCTTTTAATTTTATTCTTTAATTCAATTCCTGCTTTTAAAAAGTCCCCTGAATATTTCTCATAAATAAAATGATTGTTTATAATCCCTTTAAAAACTGAAAGAAAGGAAAAATCTTCAAGTAAATCAGTATATTCAACCATTTCTTTTTTTAATCCATTTGTATTTAAATAAAAAACTCTTGCCTTTGAAAACAAAACAAGAGATTTTAAAAATCTTATACTTGGCGGTAAAATATAACCGCAACCATTTCCAAATCTATGACACCCTTCACATATTAAAGGAATATTTGAAATAAACATTTTTTTTGAATTCAAACTATTCTTTTCACAATAATCAAGTCCATATCTTAAATATAAAATTGAAATTATTGCATCAAGGGAAAGTGGAATTTTTTTAATTTCATTATATTTTTCCTTAAAATATTCTGAAAAATCTTCACCTTTAATTTCTTCATAAAAAGAATTTATTATTTCAATAGTATCAAGAGGAGAAGGGGGAAATAAATCAATATTTATTATTACTCCAAATCTATCTAAAATTGAAGCATCCATTTCAAATATTCCATGATATCTTGAAACAATACCCTCTCTTTCATAATTAGCAGTTGCAAAAACAATATGATATCCATTTCCAAGATAAATTTTTCTATTTTCAAATTCAATGTACCCATCAAGAATATGGAAAAATTCATTTTGGATAATCGCGGGTGCCCTATTTATTTCATCAATTATTGTAAAAGGAGAACTTTTTATTTCTTTAAGTTCAACAGCCATCTTTTCAATATTAAATTTTTCAAAAATTTCCCTTAATTTCATATCAGGTCTTGCCCTTATATAAATTCCATTTTCAGAAAAATATAAGGAATTGATCTCTTCAATAAGTTTTGTTTTTCCCTCTCCTCTTTCCCCTATTAAAAGAACATTCAATTTTCCAATAAGGGAAATTTTTATGATATCAGATATGTTTAAGGGGAATTCAAAATTTATAATCTTTGAAGAATTTTTATATATTCTTAAATCCGGCAACTTCATCGTTTTCATGTTTAAATTATAAACCATAAGAATGACAAATCCTGTCGCTCTGCTTTATAATAAAATTATGAAATATATACCAAAGTTTGAAAGGATTTGTAAAATAATTGAGATTTTTTTAAATTCTAAAAGAGTCAGCATGGAAGAACTTATAAATGAGTTTAGAGTAAATAAAAGAACCATTCAAAGGGATTTTGAATATATAAGGAATAAACTTAAAATTGATATAAATTATGACAAAATTTTAGATAAATATTATATCCCAGAATCATTTGAAAAAATTCCTTTTCCCTCTTTAATAGTTACAGAGGAAGATTATAATGCTTTGAATACTGCCTTAGATTTTTTAAAGAAAAGTAAAAATTTCCCATTGATAGAAGATCTTGAAAAATTTGTAGAAAGAATGAAGAATTTTATAAAAAGTTTTGAATATCTTTCAATTTTTGAAAGAACAGATTATGTAATTCCAGCAAATATTAAAGAAGTCTATAAAAAGATAAAAAAAGCAATTCATGATAAAAGATATATAGAATTTGATTATTATGGTTCAAAGGAAAAAAGAATTATAAGGAGAAAGGTTGCACCATGGTTTTTAAGTTATGCTTTCGGAAAATGGTATTTAATAGGGTATTGTAAAATAAGAGATGAAATGAGAACCTTTAATTTAAAAGAGATAAAAAATGTTGAGATAAAAGATGAAATATTTGTGGAAACTGCATATTTTGATATAAAGGAATTTAAAAAAGATATGCTTGGCCCCTGGAAAGGGGAAAAGAGCTTTTGGGTAAGCATTTTTTATGATAGAGAAGTTGCAAAATTTATAAAAGAAAAACATTTTTTTCAAGAACATAAAATTGAAGAATTTAGTGATGGTTCATTAAGATTAAAAATAAGAGTTTCATCACCTGAAGCAGTCCTCTTTTATCTTGTTTTCCCATACCACTTTCATGCAGAAGTTGAAGAGCCAAAAAAGTTAAGGAAAAAGTTAATTAAATACATAGAAAAAATGCTTGAGAAATACAAGATTTGAAAAT
>CAZUSI010000065.1:0-7749 GCA_964623395.1 uncultured bacterium
TTTCTAAAAAGTTGGCTTCTTGAAATTCCAAGTTCTTTTGCTGTCTTTTCTATTTTCCAATTATTTTCTAAAAGTGCAAGAGTTATGTATTTTCTTTCAAAATCCTTAGTTGCTTCCTTTAAAGTTTTTCTTTCTTTTTTTTCTATAACTTTTTTAACTTCTTTTTCATCTATCTCATCAGATTCAGTTAATAATGCCAATTTTTCAACAATATTTTGTAATTCTCTTATATTTCCTGGATAATCATAAGAAATTAAAATAGAAATGGCATTTTCCTTAAATCTTTTAATTTTAATTTTTTTTGATTCACAAAAATTTTTTAAAAAATATTCTGCAAGCAAAATTATATCTTCTTTCCTTTCTCTTAAAGGAGGCAAATTTATCACTATTTTAGATATTCTATAAAAAAAATCTTCCCTTAAAATCCCTTCTTTAATTAAAAAATTAATATCCTTATTTGTTGAACTTATTATTCTAACATCAACTTTTATTTTTTCATTTGAACCAATTGGCTCAAATTCTCTTGTTTCAAGAAATCTTAAAAGTTTTGCTTGTAAAGAGTGTGTAAGTAAGCTTATTTCATTTAAATAAATTGTTCCACCATCAGCAAGATATACTTTACCAACTTTTTTTCTATCAGCACCTGTAAAGGCACCTTTTTCATATCCAAAAATTTCTGCTTCAAATAAATTTTCTGGAATACCTCCACAATCTATTATTTGAAATGGATAAAAACTTCTTTTTGATTTTAAATGAATTAATCTTGCAACAAGGTCTTTACCTGTTCCTGTTTCTCCAAAAATGAGAACATCAACATCTTTTTCTGCAACATTTTCTATCAATTTTTTAACTTCCTTTATTTTATTACTTTCACCAATAAAAGGTATATTTAAAAAACTAAAATCCTTTAAAATTTCAATTTCTTTTTCCATCCTTTTTATTTTTAATGCATTCTGAATTGCCATTTTTACTCTTGCCCATGCAAATGGTTTCTCTATAAAATCAATAGCACCCCTTTTTATTGCTTCAACAGCAACATCAATTGTTCCATAAGCAGATATCATTATTACTGGAATATCCTTTATTTCTTTTATATATTTTAAAAGTGTAATGCCATCAACATCAGGCAATCTTACATCTAAAAGACAAATATCAGGTTTATTTTCTTTTAAAATTTTTATACCTTCTTCTGCATTTAAGGCACCAAAAGCTTCAAAACCTTCATTTTTTAAAATGTTTAAAATTGATTCAAGGAAAAATTTTTCATCATCAATAACAAGAACCTTTTGGTTCATAATTTAAATAATAATATCCCTTTGCTTGTCCCTACCCATAATGTATCACCTTTTACCATAAGAGATATTACCTCCAAATTTATATTTATTTTTTGTAAATTTTCTTTTTTCCATAAATCTTTTTTTATATCATAGGAAAAAAGTCCATCAAGGGTTGCAAAGAATAAGAAATTTTTATAACCTTTGATATCAAGTATATCTTTTGAAGAAAAAGGGGAAGGATAAAATACCTTGAATTTATCTTCCTCTTTAAATATCATAAAAATTCCTTTATAGGAGGCAACAATTAATGTATCATTTTTTGAAAAGAGTTTAAGAATATGGGAAATTGAATAATTTTTTTCATCTTTAAAAATTGAAAAATCCTTTTGTGAAGGATTTATATAAAAAAGACCTCTTTCACCACCTGCAAAAATAATACCATTTATCTTTTCAACATCTTCAATATAAATTTTTTCTAAGAAATGGGATAAAATATCACCTTGCTCTCCATTTATTCTATAAACTCCATCATCTGTTCCAACCCATATATCAGGATAATCAATTAAAATTCCATTTACTTCCCTTCCTTTAAAATCTATTAATTTATAAAATTTATCATTTTCAAAAACACTTATACCTTCACAATATGAAAAATAAACTTTATTACCATATTCCTCTATATCCTTTAAATTTTCCTCCGGCATTCCAAAAACCTCTTCTTTTTTATAAATTCTCCATTCCCCATTTTTTCTTAAAGTAAGTCCATCGAAACCCATGTATTCTCTTCCTCCAATCCATATCCCTTCTTTTGTATTTTTCATCACTGTCACAAATGGGGTTGCAGGACCAATTGCACATTTTTTTTGGGGAATAAATAATCCTTCTTCATAAATATGGATTCCATCTCCCCATGTTCCAGCAAATATTTTATTTTTTTCTTTAAAAAAAACAGTATATTCAATTTTACCAAAATTTGGAAGATAATAAAAATATGGAGAAAGGAAAAATATTTCCCTTGAATCCTTTTTCAAATTTCTTTTTTCTCCAAACCATATAATATTTTCTTTTTTTGGAGATTTTATACTTCCTGTAAATTTATCTATAACTTTTATAATACCGCCTTCATCAATATAGATTCCATCTTCACCAATTCCAATTGATTTAACATTGAAGAAATTGCCAATTGAAAATTTTAACCCACTTAAAAGATTTATCCTATAAAGATTTGTCTTTGACGAAAAATATATAAAACCAGTATATATATCAGGTGCTAACACTAAGATCTCTTCATCCATTATATAACCCCTTATATAATTTCCTGTATAAAAATCAAACTCAGAAATACCAAATGGGGAGGAAACATATATTTTATGACCATCACTTGCTATATTTGAAACATACCTAAAAGGAGCAATTTCATCTAAGGGGAAAAGGGAAAATAAAAGAATAAAAATTTTCACGGTAATGGAATAAGACTTTTTATTTTTTGATAAGGTTTTTCTAAAACCCTTTTAATTGCTTCAGGTAAAACATCTATTAAATCACCTGCTATCATTGAAAATTCTGTTTTATATTCTTTTAAAATTTCAGCACATAGACCATGTAAAAATACTCCTAAAACACTTGCACTTTCTAAGGAAATTCCTTGAGCAGAAAGACCTGCTATTATCCCAAGTAAAACATCACCAGTTCCTCCTGTTGCAAGTCCATCATTACCTGTTGTATTTATATAAGTTTTAGAAGGAGTAGAAATTATTGTTGGTGCTCCTTTTAAAGCAATTATCTTTTTAAAATTTGAAGAAAATTCCTCTGCTATCTGAACCCTTTTCTTATTTATTTCATCAGGACTTCTATCAAGTAAAGCACCGAATTCTCCTGGATGAGGTGTTAAAAGTAATTCTCCCTTATAATTTTTTATTAAATCTTCTTTTCCCTTTAAAAGATGAATTGCATCTGCATCAATTATAATTTTTTTATCCCATTTTTCAAGTATATTTGCTATAATTTCTCCAATTTCCTCTTTTCTTCCAATACCAGGACCTATTGCACAAACATCCATTTTTTCAAGTTTTTCAAATATAATGGGCAAAGATTTTTTTGAAATAAAACCACCTGAAGAAGGAAGGGGAACCTTTATTGCCTCTGTTAATTTTGTTTCAAAGACATCATTAAGTTCATCTGGAAATCCAACAAATACAAGACCACTACCTGCGCGAAGTGCAGCAAGGGCTGCAAGAGCTCCTGCACCTGTATATCCCTTTGAACCTGAAATTATAAAAACTCTTCCATAATTTCCCTTATGAAAATATGGTTTCCTTTCCGGCATATTTTTAAAAGCAATCTCATTTGTAATTATATATCTTTTAACCTTTTCTTCCTCTGCAAAATTATATGGAATTCCAATATCCCATAAATAAAGTTTTCCCCTTTTCATTTTTCCTGGGAAAAGATAGTGGCCAAGTTTTGGATATGCAAATGTTATTGTATAATGAGCATTTATAGCATCTTCATCTGCTTCACCTGTTTCACCATCAACTCCTGAAGGAATATCAATTGAAAGAATTTTTTGGGAAAATTCGTTTATCATTTTAAAAATTTCCTTATGAAATTCGTCAAGGTTTCCTTTAAATCCTGTTCCAAAAACTGCGTCAACAGTTAAATCAGAAGTTAAAAGGTCAAACTTTAATAAATTCTTCTCATTTACACTCCTTATCTCACATCCTGTTTTCTCAAGTAAATTGAAATTTAAAAGGGCTTCATCCTTATAATCATTCTTTTCACCGAAAACATAAACAACAACATCATATCCCCTTAATTTTAAATATCTTGCACAAACAAACCCATCCCCACCATTATTTCCCTTTCCACACACAAATGTTATTTTCTTAAAATCTTCCCTTTCTATAAAATTTAAAATTCCCCTTCCTGCATTTTCCATTAAAATAAAAAGGGGAAGTCCAAAAATTTCATCTGTCTTTTTATCAATTCTTTTCATCTCTTCAGGTGTTAAAACAAACATATTTATCTCCTTTTTAAATAACTAAAAACATCTTCCTTCTTTTCTGATTTTTTCAAAATTTCAATTGCCTTTTTAAAAACATCATCATATTTTAAAATTACTTCATATCTTCCCTTTAAACCTTTTTCCTTTTCCCAAAGCTCTGCTTCAAGTAAAATCTTTATTTCTTCTTTTACTTTTTCAAATTCCTCCCTTTTTATTTCTTTTTCCTTTGAAGTTATATATTTATAAAATTCTTCAATAACTTCATCAGTTACATCTTTCTTTTTTGTTTTTGTATAATATTCATTTGCAAAATTGAAAAAGTAATTTTTTCTAACAAGGTTTTGTGAAAATTTTGAAAATTCCCTTTCTTTTACAACAATATCAGGAATAATACCAATTCCTCCAAATACTTCCCTTTTAAGATGAAGTGTTTCAAATTTTTGGAGCCCATTAACTTTTTTTGTTCTATGAATTGTTCTTCCTGATGGTAAATAATAATAACTAGTTGTGAGTTTTAATTTATATCCAGCATCAAGGGGAAATATTCTTTGAACAGAACCTTTACCAAATGAAGTATCACCTATTACAATTCCCCTATCTAAATCCTGAATTGCACCTGCAAATATTTCAGATGCTGATGCAGAACCCCTATTTATTAAAACAACAAGTGGCATCTTTTCATAAATTCCATTATCCTCTATTGCATTATATCTTTCAAGAATTCCTTCACCCCTTCCTTTTGTAAAAACAATTTCCTCATTCTTTTCAACAAATATATCAGCAATTTCGACTGCTTGATTTAAAAGACCACCAGGATTTAATCTTAAATCAATTATTATTTTTTTCATCCCCTTATTCTTTAAACTATCACAGGCAGAAATTAGTTCAGATGTTAAATTTTCAGAGAAATTTATAATTTTTATGTATCCAATATTATTTTCAAAAATTTTTGCAATTGGAATTGGCTTTATCTCTATCATTTCCCTTATTATTTTAACATTAAAAGGTTCATCAATTCCTATTCTTTTAATTTTTAAATTTACTTCTGTTCCAGGTTCACCCCTTAATGTATTAACTGTTTTTTCAATTGACCATCCTTCTGTTGATTCACCATTTACCTCTATTATCTTATCTCCGGGTCTTAAACCAACCCTATATGCTGGTGTTCCTTCTAATGGTGAAATAACAGTTGGAAAATTCTCCTGTATATCTACTTGGATTCCTATACCTCCAAATTTACCCTTTGTTGAAATTTCAAGTTCCTTCCATTCTTTTGGGGTTAAAAGGTCCGAATATGGGTCTAAATTTTTAAGCATTAAATCAATTCCATTTTCAAGAACTTCTCCTATATCCTTTTCTTCAACATAATTATCCCTTATATATCTTAAAACCTGTGTCAAAATTTTATACTTTGTTTCAATTCCTTCTTTTTGAGAAAATCCATTTGGTGGATAAAGGATTATAAATAAAAGAAACAAAAAAATTAATATAAGATATTTTTTCATATCTCCTCCCCTAAAATTTCTTTTATTTTTTTTACAAATTTCCCTTTTTCTAAAAGTCTTTTAAAAACAATATTCTCACATATTTCTATATTTCTCTCTAAATTATTTTCTCCATTTAAAACAAAAATTCTTTTCTTTGCTTTTTTTGCTAAAATTAAAAAACCATTTCTTACCTTTTCATGAAATTCATCCTTTTCTTTCTCAATTCTATCTTCCCTTTCTACTCTTAAAAGACCAGTTTTAACAGGAACATCAATTAAAAATGTTAAATTTGGTTTTAAATCTTCTGTTACTATTTTATTTAATCTTGTTATAAATCTTAAAGGGATTCCCCTTCCAAAACCTTGATATGCAAATGTGGAATCAAGAAATCTGTCACATATAACTATTTTACCTTCTCTTAAAGCAGGTAAAATAATTTTTTTCACATTTTCCCTTCTTGCTGAAAGGAAAAGAAAAAGTTCTGAATAAAAGTCAATCTCAAAATTTAAAATTATCTCCCTTATTTTCTCACCCACTTCTGTTCCACCTGGCTCTCTTGTAAACTCTACGGGAAAATCAAAACTTTTAAGTCTTTCATAAAGCATATTTGCAAGTGTAGATTTACCTGAGCCCTCTATTCCTTCAAAGGTTATAAAAAAACCGAATTTTCCCATTATTTTTTCTTGCCATAATTCTTTATAAATTTTTCAAGAAGTTCTCTTGCTTTAAAATCAGGAATTTGTTTTGGAGGAGATTTCATAAAATATGCTGATGGTTCTATTATTGCCCCTTTTAAATTGTTATCAAGGGCAAGTTTCAAACATCTTATTGCATCAATAACAACACCAGCAGAATTTGGTGAATCCCATACTTCAAGCTTTAGTTCAAGATTAAGGGGAACATCACCAAATGTTTTTCCTTCCAATCTTATATATGCCCATTTCCTATCTTTAAGCCAGGCAACATAATCAGAAGGTCCTATATAAACATTTTCACTTCCAATATCATAAGGAAGTAAAGATGTAACTGCCTGTGTTTTTGATTTCTTTTTGCTTTCAAGCCTTTTCCTTTCAAGCATATTAAGGAAATCTGTATTTCCACCAACATTTAATTGAGAAGTCCTCTCAAGTTTTACTCCCCTTTCAATAAAAAGCTGTGTTAAAACTCTATGAACTATTGTAGCACCAACCTGAGATTTTATATCATCTCCTATGACAGGTAAATTTGCTTCTTCAAACCTTTTTTGCCAGTATCTTTCACTTGCTATAAAAACTGGAATGCAGTTCAAAAATGCACATTTTGCCTTTAAAACTTGCTCCACATACCATTTCGTTGCTTCTTCAGAACCAACAGGTAAAAAATTTACAACGATGTCTGTTTTTGTTTCCCTTAAAAGTCTAACAATATCAGCAGTTTCTCCAGGTGCTTTCTCAATTATTTTTGAAAGATATTCACCAAGCCCATCATGTGTCATTCCCCTTACAACAGGAACATTTAATTTTGGAACTTTACAGAATTCATAGGTGCAGTTTGGCCATGTATAAATGGCTTCTGCAAGGTCCTTACCAACCTTATTTTTATCTATATCTATCCCAAGTGTAAATTCTATATCACCTATATGATATCCTCCAAGATTGACATGCATTATTCCGGGAATGAAATCTCCTTCCTTTGCATTTTTATAATAGTATACACCTTGAACAAGACTTGATGCACAATTTCCAACACCGATAATTGCAACCCTTATTTTCCCCATTTTTTTCTCCTTTTAAATTAAATTTTTTTTCAAATCAAAAACCCTTCTTATAAATGTAAATAAGTTAAGTATTATAAAGGGAATAAGGGAATAAAGAAAAATATTTTTACCAAAAAATGAAAAAAATGAAATGTATAAAATTCTAAAAAATCTTTCCATAGGTCCTTTTCTTGTAGAAAAACCCTCTCCTTCCCCTCTTGCTCTTGTATAACTTATCATAAAAGA
>CAZUSI010000066.1:0-7490 GCA_964623395.1 uncultured bacterium
TGAATATAGGAAGGATTTAAAGGTTATAAAGATAAATTAATATATAAATTCAAGAACATTGTAAAAGGAAATTAAGGAGGGGGAAGGAATTAAAGAGAAATAAATTAAATTTCTTTGTCTTTCAATTTCTTTTTCATTTAAAATTTTTATATTTTCTTTTTTTGCTTTTTCAATATATGGTAAATCTTCAAATATTACAAAATCAGAAAAATAAATTATATCATTTTTTCCAATTTCTAATTCCTTCAAAATTTTAACAGTTTCATTTACATGTTCTTCATAAAATTTATCTCCACCAATTCCTATCATTATAATTATTCCCACATTAATTCCAGCATCTTTAAGTTTATAAAAAATTTTTTTAAAATCCTCTGGATTTTGATTTTTCTCTAAAAAATTTAAAAGTTTTTTACTTCCTGTTTCAAGTCCAATATAAACCCTTTCAAATCCATATTCCTTTATTTTTTTAAAAAATTCCTTATCCCTTTTTATTCCTGTAAAAATATCCATAAAGGAATATATTTTTCTTTCATTATCATACTTTCTTACTATTTCAAGAATTTTTAAAAAATTTTTTTCAGGAAGCAAAATTGCATTTGCATCACCAAGAAATATTGATTTTCTTAAAGATAAACCTTTTCCAATAAATTCATAAACTTTTTTTATATGTTCTTCAAATTCCTTTTCATTTTTTATTTTAAAATATTTTTTTCTATAAAAATTGCAAAAAATACATTTTCCATAATTGCATCCTTCAACAACTTGAAGATATATTGAAAAATATTGATCAGGTGGCAAAATACTAATATCAGAATATATTTCATAAAATTTTTTTTCATTTTCTTCCCAAAATTCTACGCCTTTTTTAATTAAGTTTTCTAACTCTTTTTCGTTTAGATTTTCTTTTTCCTTTTTAATTTTCTTATCCTTTAAAATTTTTAAAGAAATCTCATAAACTTTTTTATTTATTTCCCTTCTTTCATTTTCATCAAGTTCTTTTATAAATGGTCTTCTTTTCTTTAATATTTTTCCATTTAATCCCTTTCTATACCCAAATCCATCAATGTATGAATAATACCATCTTCCTTCCCAATCATAACTTATTAAATTAAAATTTTTTTCACTTAAAATTATTGAACTTTCCTTTAAATATATTCCTTCAAATTCCATTAAGGTATAAATATTTCTTCAAGAAATCTTGAAGGTATTTGTGGAATTCCAAATCTTTTCAAGGGATATGTGAGATAAACTTTTTCAGTTGCTCTTGTTAATGCGACATAAAATAATCTTCTTTCCTCTTCAAGTTCTTCAGCACTTGATAAAGCCCTTGAAATTGGAAAAGAACCTTCATAAAGTCCTATTATAAATACATATTTGAATTCAAGTCCCTTTGCTCCATGAACCGTTGAGAGAAAAATTCCTTCTTCTTTTTTATGATGTTCAAGGAAACCTGATAAATTAATTGCATCAAGAAATTCCTTGATATTTTTATAACCTTTACTCATCATTATAATTTCATTTATATTTTCAATTTCATCAATTTCTCCTTTTTCATTTATAAATTTTAAATATTCAGTTACTTCAATAAATTCCTTTAAAATTTCAGATGGAGGAATTTCATTTTTAAATTCAATATGCTTTTTTATAACATCAGAAATATTTTTAAAATAATTGTCGGAAATATCTTTTTTCTTCAATATCATATCTCTTGTTTTTGGAATACTTTCATGAGTTCTTAATAAAAATTTTTCAAGTGTTAAATTTAACAAGGTCTTTTTTCCTGAAATTAGAAATTCAAGATAATTTAAAATTGCTCTTATTTCTTTTCTTGCATAAAAGGAGCCTTTTCCTATTAAATTATAAGGTATTCCATCCATTACAAGTAGTTCTTCTATCTTTCTTCCTTTACTTGCTGTTCTAAATAAAACTGCTATATCAGAATAATTTATATTTTTTCTTAAAAGGGATTTTATTTCATTTAAAACAAATTTTGCTTCTTCATTTTCATTTTCAGTTCTTACTATTTTCAAAGATTCCCCATCTTTTTTAGAAGTTATGAATATTCTTTCTTCCCTATTTTTATTTTTTTTAATTAAATTTTGAGAAACATTGTATATTTTTTCAGGCAATCTAAAACTCTTTGTCAATTTAAATTTTTTGCAATCAGGAAAAAATTTTTCAAATTCTCTCATAAATTTACCTTTTGCCCCCCTAAATCCATATATTGCCTGGTCTTCATCTCCTGTAACATATAGATTTCTATGATAAGAGGATAAATGTAAAAGAAGCTGAAATTCAGCAGGATTTATATCTTGGAATTCATCAACTAAAATATGTATATATTTTTCTGAAAATCTTTTTTTAACATCTTCATATTTTCTTAACAGCTCATTTGCATAAAATAAAATATCATCATAATCAAGAAGTTTTGCAATTTTTAATCTATTTTGATATGATTCATAAATTCTTGCACAAAATTTTTGCCATTCAGAAACTCCTATTTCTTCCATTTTTTTTGGTGTCAAAAGATGTGCCTTTGCAATTTGAATTTCTTCAAGTATTGCCTTTATTTGCTCATCCCCCATTCCTTTTGCACATTTTTTTAAAATTTCTAGTTGTTCTCCTCTTGTTAAAATTTTAAACTCTTCTTTTGGAAAATCAAGTCTATCACCTGCATAATAAAGAATTAAAAGACCTGCCCAATGAAATGTTCCTATATTTAAATTTAAAAATTCTTCCTTTGATAAAATTTTTTCTATCTTATCCCTTAAATCCCTCAATGTTTTTCCTGCAAATGTGAGAACAATTATTCTTTCTGGTTCTATTTTTTTCTCCCTTATCAAATACAAAACCCTTCTTGCAAGAGTCGTCGTCTTTCCACATCCTGCTCCTCCCCAAACATGTATAACTCCATTTTCACATTTTACTATTTCTTTTTGCTCTTCTGTAAGCCCTTCAAGGATATCCATTTCTTTTTTAAAAATTATCTCTCCAATACCCTCTATACTTTCAGAAATTTTAAGTAAATCCTCTTTCATTTTTTCACAGGAAACATATCTTTTTGAAATTTCTGGTTCAAGTGCCTTTTTAATTACCATTCTAAAATTTAATGGAATTTTTGAAGGTAAAGATGGATATTTTCCCTTTTCAATTCTTTCTTTTAATTCTGAGAAATTTTCACCTTTAAAAGGTGGACTCCCTGTAAGCATTTCATATAGAATACATCCAACACCAAATATATCTGTTTGTGGGAGATATTTACCTTCCCATCCTTCCGGTGCAAGATAAATTGGGGTTCCTGCAAATGAAAGTGATAATATACTTCCTTTAAAAATTGCAGCAAGCCCAAAATCAGTTATTTTAACATTTCCATTTTTATCAATCAATATATTTTCTGGCTTAATATCTCTATGTAAAAATCCTTTTTTATGAGCATAAGAAAGAGCATCAAGCACTTGAACTGCTATATTTTTTATATTTTCAAAATCAAGGTTTCCCTTTTCTATAATTTTTCTTAAAGATTCTCCTTCAACATATTCCATAACAAGAACAACCTTATTTTCTATTATATCAATTGTATAAAATCTAACAATGTTTGGATGTTCAAGTTCTGAAAGAATTTTTGCCTCTTTAACAATTATATTTAATTCCTTTTCAGAAATTCTTGATACCTTAATTGCAAAATTTTTATTTAATATTTTATCTCTTGCTAAATATACATCACCGAATGCTCCTCCCCCAAGCCATTTTATTATTTCATATTTTCCAAATTCCTTTCCAATCATTTTCCATATTTTTCTTTTATTTCAGGTATCCATTTTTTAATATTTTTAATCCTTTTTCCATGAGAAGGATGCGTTGATAAAAATTCTGGAATTTTAACTTTACTTTCCTTTTCCATTTTTTCCCAGAAAGTAAGAGCACTCTCTAAATTGTATCCAGATTTTGCCATGAATATAAGACCCATATAATCTGCTTCCTCTTCATGCTCTCTTGAAAAGGGTAATAATATTCCAAATTGAACAGCAGCACCATATGCAATTTTTGCAATTTCAATTGTTTTATGCCTTTCCTTTTGAAGGGCAATTTCAAGAGCCATTCCTCCAAGTTGTGCTAAAAGTAATTGACTCATTCTTTCACCACCATGTCTTGCCACAACATGAGCAATTTCATGTCCTAAGACAACAGCAAGTTCATCATCGTTTTCAATCATTTTTAAAATCCCTGTATAAACACATATTTTTCCACCAGGCAAAGCAAATGCATTTATAATTTCATCATTATCAATAACATTAAAATCCCATTTTTCTTTTCCCCTTAGACCAGCTGCCTTTAAAAGTTTCCATCCAACCTTTTCAACCCTTTCCTTTAAATTTAAATCATTTGAAAATTTTTCGCTTTTCTTTATTTCAATAAATGTTTCTTCACCAAGTGCCCTTTCAACTTCTATTGGGAAAAGGATAAGTTGTTTCCTTTGGGTATAGGGGACTGTTCTGCACATATAAAAGATAAAAGAGAATAAAATTACATATTTTAAATTTTTCATTTTAACCTCCTTTTACATTCATTACAAAATTTATAATCTTTAAAATCAGTATCATATATTGAATTTGAGAAAGCCATAACACATTTTTTATTTTTACAATGATTAAATCCTTTTAAATGCCCAATTTCATGTATTATTTCCTTTGCTATTCTCAAAATTAAAACCTCTTCATTTTCCTTTTTTCCATAAAAACTTTCCCTTAACCTTTTTATTGAAACAAGCCCTTTTTTTCCATTAATTTTTTCTGCAACACCAAAAACAAAATTTAGAGAAGGAACATAAATATCCTTATCACATATTCCAATTACAATCCCATCTTTAAAATACGAAATTTTTTCTAAAACACATATTGCATCATATTGATTTCTATCTTTATTTAAACAATCTTCTGGAAAAGAAATTCCTTCAATTATTTTAACTTCCTCTTCATATACTTCTTCAACAAATGTTTTTGCCTTTTCAATATAATTTAAATCTATATCTCCAATGGGCAAAATATAAATCATAATTTAAATTATAAAATAAATGATGAATTTTTTCAAATTGAAGAAAATCCATTTTTAATGTTATAATTTAAATATGCCAGCAAATCTACCACCTCAATATCATGCTGCATATCAAAAATATAGAGAGGCAAAAACAATAGAGGAGAAAATTGCTGCTTTAAAGGAAATGTGGGCAGTTATGCCAAAACATAAGGGAACTGATAAACTTCAAGCTGAGATAAAAAGGAGGTTGGCTCAGCTAAAAGAAGAGCTTGAAATTGAAAGGAAAAGGAAAAAAGGTAGTGGTTTCCAATTTCCTGAAAAAGAAGGGGCAGGTCAAGTAGCACTTTTAGGACCACCAAATTCGGGAAAATCAAGCCTTTTAAAGGTTTTAACAAATGCAAATCCGGAAATTGCCGATTATCCCTTCACAACAAAAAACATAACAGTTGGTATGATGGATTATGAAGATATAAAAATTCAAATTTTAGATTTACCACCTTTTACAGGTGATGAAGTTTTTTGGTGGCAAAGGGAAGCCATAAGGATGGCTGATTTGGTATTATTTTTACTTGATATTTCAAGTGAAGTTTTTGAAGATTTTGAAAAAATTAAAAATTACCTTGAGAAAAAAAATATATATCTTGTAGAGAAAAATGTTAAAAAGGAAGAGGAATTTGAAGGATCTGCAAAGAAAAGGGTAATAATAGTTTTTAATAAGTTTGATTTAGAAAAGGCAAAAGAGAACTTTGAAGTTATTAAAGATTTCTTTATTGGAAAATATGAATTTATAAATATATCATGTAAAAATCTTTACAATGTTGAAAATTTAAAGAAATTAATATTTGAAAATCTTGAAATAATAAGAATTTATACAAAAGAACCGGGAAAGCCACCTGATTTAAAGGATCCTTTAATTTTACCAGTTGGCTCAAAGGTTATTGATGCTGCTTATAAAATTCATAAGGATTTTGCAGAAAAATTAAAATATGCAAAAATATGGGGCTCAGCAAAATTTGATGGGCAAAGGGTTCCAAAGGATTATGTTTTAAAAGATAAAGACATTGTTGAATTTCATATATGAAAACATATTTAATAAGGCTTGGAGAAATTACAACAAAGAGTAAAAAAACACGACTTAATTTTTTAAAAATTTTGATCAATAACATTAAAGATGCCCTTTATAGAGAAAATATAAATTATAAAAATTTACACCATGAATGGTCAAGAATATTTTTTGATTCTGATGATGAAAAATGTAAAGATGTTTTAAAAAGAATATTTGGAATTGTATCCTTTTCTGAAACTGAAAGGTTTGAGTATAAAGATTTTAATGACATTCTTTTAAAGGGAAAAGAATTTTTTAAAGATTTAGTTAAGAATAAAAAATTTGCCGTTAGAGCAAGGGTAAGCAACTTACCTTTAAGTGCAAGAGAAATTGAAATAAAACTTGGAAATTTACTTTACGAATTTTCAAAAGGTGTTGATCTTGAAAATCCAGAAATAACATGTTATGTTGAGGTAAGGGATAAAAATGTTTATTTTTTTAATGAGATAATAAAAGGAGCAGGTGGCTTACCTTGTGGAAGTGAAGGAAAAATTCTTTCGCTTTTATCAGGTGGATATGATTCAGCAGTTGCTTCATGGACGATGTTAAAAAGGGGAGCACATGTTGATTTTTTATTTTTTAATCTTGGTGGTTATACCCATTTAAAAACTTCTTTTAATGTTGCAAAAATCTTATGGAAAAAATGGGGATATGGTATAAAGCAAAGATTTTTTTTATGCGATTTTAGACCAATTGTTTTTGAAATAAAAAATAAAATAGAGGAAAAATACTGGAATATAATTTTAAAAAGAATTATGTTTAAAATAGCAGAAAGGTTTGTAAAGGAAAATGACTATGAACTTTTTATAACAGGCTCTTCTTGTGGTCAAGTATCTTCTCAAACATTAAGAAATTTAAGAATTTCAAATGAAGGTATAAGTGTTCCTGTATTTCATCCCCTTATAGGTTTTGATAAAACGGATATAATTGAAATTTCAAAAAAAATAGGAACTTATGAAATTTCTGAAAAATTAAAGGAATATTGTGCAATTGTTCCTGAAAAACCTGTTACAAGACCCAAAATCCATGAAGTTTTAAAGGAGGAAGAGAAAATTTCAGAGGGATTAATTGATTATGTTTTTTCTTATATAATAGAATTTGACCTTGAAAAAGACATTGAAGATTATTTCTTTGAAACAGAAGAAATTGAAGATAGTGTAATAATAGATATAAGGGAAAATAAAGAAGAAAAGATAAAAGATGCAGAGGAATGGGATTTCTTTGACCTTATTGAAAAAATGGAAGAATTTCCAAAGGATAAAAAATATGTTATAGTATGTGAATTTGGACTTCGTTCAGAAGAAGCAGCAAAAAGGATGAGGGAAATAGGATTAAATGCAAAAAATTTTTC
>CAZUSI010000067.1:0-7457 GCA_964623395.1 uncultured bacterium
AGGAAAAAGAAGATAAAGAGATTGTTGGTGTTATGATTCCAAAAGGTGAAGAAAGAGAATTGAGAAGAATTATAATAAAATTGGAAAAAGATTTTGATTTTAAAATTCTTTCAAAGGATTTTAAAGAGTATAAAGGTTATGTATTTTTAATTTCTAAAAAAGATGTAGAGAATTTAAGAAAAGTTTTGGTTTATGAAGGATTTCCAGAAATTGCATTTCCAGAAGAGATAAAAGAAATGGGTTTTAAAAGGGCTATTGATTATATAAAGGAAAAAATTAAAAAAATTCCAGAAGAAATTAAAATTATAAAAGAGGAGGAAGATAATTTTCTTTTAGAAAATGGTAAATTTTTAAAAAGTAGCATTGATTTTTTAAGAGATTTATATGAATATTATGAAGTAAAGGAAAGGGGAGTTTTATTTACTGAATATTTGTTTTATATTGAAGGATTTATTCCCTTTAATGAATATAAAAATTTTAAAGAATTGTTTGAAAATAAATTTTCTCCAAAGGCAATTTTGTTAGAAGAAAAATTGCATCCACACGATTTTGAGGAAATCCCTGTTAAACTTAAAAATAAAATTCCCTTTAAGTATTTTGAAACCCTATTGGAATTTTTTTCATTACCAAAATATGGAACAATTGACCCTTCTCCATTTCTTTTTGTTTTCTTTCCCATTTATTTTGGCTTTATGCTTGGTGATATTGGATATTCAACAATTTTCCTTCTATTTTTTATTTTCCTTTATTTTAAATTTAATTCAAAAATCATTAAAAATCTATCCATAGTTTTTATATTTTGCAACCTATGGGGAATATTTTTTGGATTCCTTTATGGAGAAATGTTTGGTGATTTTGGTGAAAAAATTGGTTTACATCCATATTTTCACAGAATTGAAAAAGCAGAAATTCTTCTTTTGGTATCAATAATTTTTGGTATAGTAGAAGTTTCAATTGGTCTTTTCCTTGGCTTTTTAAATAAAATTAGAACAGCTCATATAAAGCATGCTTTTACAAATCTTTCAATGCTTTTTGGGCTCTGGTCACTTCTTTTAGTTGGTGCAAGTTTTCTAAATTTTTTACCAAAGAATTTAAGCATTTATTTCCTTATTTCCTTTTTCATCTTTGCAGTAATTTCTGCAATTTTACATGGTATAATAGCACCAGTTGAGATATTTTCTTCATTTGCACATGTTCTTTCTTTTTCAAGATTAATGGCAATAGGTCTTTCCTCTTGTATTTTACCAATAATTGCAAATTCCTTTAAAAATCTTTTTCCCTTTATAATTATAGGAATATTTGCGATGATAACATTTCATTTTCTTGCAATCTTTCTTGGCATTTTTGACCCAACAATACAGGGTTTGAGATTACAATTTGTTGAATTTTTTACAAAATTTTATGAGGCAGGTGGAAGAAAATATAAACCATTTTTAAAAAGATTTAAATTAGGAGGTTAAAATGAAGAAATTTTTTTATATAATAGCAGGAATGATTCTAAATATGATGGGAAGCACTCTTCTCTTTGCACAAGAAGCAGCCCAAGAAGTATCAAGAGCAAATCCTCTTGCTTATATTGGTGTTACCCTTTCAATAGGAATACCTGCAATAGGAACTGCTTGGGCACAGGCAAAAATAGGTAGTGCTGGTGCAGGAACAATTGCTGAAAGACCTGAGATGGCTGTATGGATTTTAATTCTTATTGCAATTCCTGAAACAATTGTTATTCTTGGTTTTGTTATAGCATTTATGTTACTTATGAAAATTTAATGGAAGAGATTAAAAATTTTGTAAGAAAGAAAATTGATGAGATAAAAAGGGAAATAATTTTAGAAGGGGAAAAGGAAAGGATAAAAATTTTGAATGAATTTGAGGAAGAAAAAAAAGAAATTTTAAAAAGTGCGAGGATTGAGGTTAATGAAAAATTAAAAATAGAGGAAATTAAAAGAGTTAATGAGGTTGAAAGAAAGAATAAAAATGAGATTTTGAAAAAAAGGGAAGAAATTTTAAAGGATATTTTAAAAACTCTTGAAGAGGAAAAGAAAAAAATTAAATGGGATTATATTTTGCCAAAATTTTTTGATGAAGCACTTGAAAAATTTGAAGAAAAACAAGGAATTGTTAAAGTTAGAAGGGATTTTTATGAAATCTTAAAAGAAGAAATTAAAAAAAGAAATTTAAATTTTAAATTAGTGGAAGATGATATAGATGAAGGTGTTATTCTTGAAACAAATGATGGAAAAATAAGAATTTATAATACCTTTTCCAAAAGAGTAGAAAGAGCAAAAAATTATATACTTGAAATTTTAAAAAGGGAACTAAATGTCTGAAGATATTGGTTATATAAATGCAAGAATAAGGGGAATGAAAAGTTTCCTTTTAAAGGAGGAAAAATATGAAGAAATTTTAAATAAAAATAATCTTTCAGAATTTATAGAAAGTTTAAAGGATACTCCATATAGAGATTTTTTACCTCCTCCATATCCTTTGCCTTCTTTAAAAGAAGTTATTGATGGAATAAATAGAGAAGCAATAAATTCCTTTAATAAGATAATTAAATTTTCAGAGGGAAAAATAAGAGAACTTCTTTCAATTATTTTTCAAAGATTTATTCTTGCAAACATAAGAGCAATAATAAGGGGGAAAATAAAAAAAATTCCAGAAGATGAAATAAAAGAATCCCTTTTAATAGTTTATCCTCTCGATATACCAAAAATTGAAGAACTTTTAAAGAAAGAAACTGCCTATGATGTTATAAGGCAATTAATAACATGGAGAATAAGCTTACCTTTTATTTTAACAAGAAATATTATAAAACTTGTAAGGGAGGAAAAACTTAAAGAAATTGAATATGAGATTGAAAAAAGTTATTTTGAAATTTTTTTAAATAGATTGGGAAATTCTGAAAATGACCTTATAATAAAACATATTTTAAGAAGTTGGATAGATATGAGAAACATAATAGGTTCCCTTTTACTTTTAAAATATAAAATTAGACCCTTTGGTAAAATAGATTACATTGAAGGTGGATATGTTTATCCAAGAATACTTAAAAAAATTTCTTTATGTGAGAATTTAGATGAGGCATTAAAAATAGTTTCTCTAACACCTTATAAAAAAATATTTTCTGATGGTGTTGATATTACAATCTTTGAAAGAAGATTTGAAGAATCTTTAACATCATGGGCGATTGAGGGCTTTTTAAAGGACCCTTTAAGTATTTCAGTTCCATGTGCCTACATATTTTCAAAATACAACGAACTTGTAAATTTAAGGATTATAGTTTATGGTATTGATCAAAAAATATCACCAATTGAAATTAAAAAATATCTTTTTATAAAATGAAAAATTATAAAATACTTGCAATAACAGAAGAAGGATATGATGCAGGTTTCCTTCTTGCAGGATGTGATGTTGAAACTGTTAAAAATGAAAATGAGATGCTTTCAATTTTAGAAAAATATTCAAATTCAAAAATTTATGGAATAATTATTGTTGATGCAGAAATTTTTTATAAACTTCCAGAGAGAAAAAAAAGGGAGTTTGAGGAAATGTTAATTCCTTCAATTGTTCCAATTTATTTTAAAATGAGGGGTAAAAAAAGTATAAGTGAGGAATTAAAGGAAAGTGTTAGAAGAATTTTAGGATATTCAATAAGAATAAAAGAGTGATTATGAAAAAATTAAAGATTGGTTTAACATTTGATGATGTTTTAATTGTTCCTAAAAAAAGTGATGTTTTGCCAAAGGATGTGGACCTTTCAACAAAATTTTCAAAAAATATTAATCTTAAAATTCCTTTTGTTTCAGCAGCAATGGATACTGTTACAGAAAGTAATATGGCAATTTCTATTGCAAAAGAAGGTGGAATAGGTGTTATTCATAGGAATTTAACACCTGATGAGCAGAGCCAAGAAGTTTTAAAGGTTAAAAGATCAGAATCATGGATTATATCAAATCCAATTACCCTTTATCCTGACGAAACTGTTGGAAAAGCAAAAAAATTAATGAAAGAATATTCAATTTCTGGTTTTCCAATAATAAATAAGGAAGGAAAACTTGTTGGAATAATTACAAGAAGGGATTTAGCCTTCTTTGAAAAAAATAATATAAAAGTTTCTAAAATAATGAAAAGAGAAGTTATTACTGCAAATGAAGGTATTGGAATAAAAGAAGCCCATAAAATTCTTTTAAAAAATAAAATTGAAAAATTGCCAATAATTGATAAAGAAGGATTTTTAAAGGGACTTATAACATTAAAGGACCTTTTAAAGAAACTTGAACATCCAACTGCAACCTTGGATGAAAAAGGAAGGTTAAGAGTTGCTGCTGCAATAGGAACCGGTAAAGATTTTGAAGAGAGGCTTGAAAAACTTTTAAAAGCAGAAGTTGATGCGATTGTTATAGATACTGCCCATGCCCATTCAAAAAGAGTTTTGGAAGTTGCAAAATTTATAAAAAAGAAATATCCTGATTTAGAACTTATTGTTGGAAATATTGCAACAGAAGGAGCTGCTAATGACCTTTTAAAAATTGATGTTGATGGAGTTAAGGTTGGAATAGGACCCGGTTCAATATGCACAACAAGGGTGATTGCAGGAGTTGGTGTTCCGCAATTAACTGCAATAATGGAATGTTCAAAAATTTTAAGAAAATATAAAATTCCAATTATAGCAGATGGTGGAATAAGATATTCAGGTGATATAGTAAAAGCACTTGCTGCTGGTGCAGATTCTGTTATGATGGGTAATATTTTTGCAGGAACCGATGAAAGTCCAGGAGAACTTATTTTATATCAAGGTAAAAGATATAAAGTTTATAGAGCAATGGGTTCTGTTTCAGCAATGAAACTTGGTTCAAAAGATAGATATTTTCAGGAAGAATATACAAAATTTGTTCCTGAAGGTGTTGAAGGTATTGTTTCTTATAAAGGTCCTGTATCAGATGTTATATATCAACTTGCAGGAGGGGTAAAAGCAGGACTTGGTTATGTTGGAGCAAGAAATTTAAAGGAATTGAGAAAAAAAGCAGAATTTATAATGATAACACCTTTTGGATTAAGGGAGAGTCATCCCCATTCAATTACAATAACAAAAGAAGCACCAAATTATGAACCACCAAAATTTTAAGAAGGAGGTGAAATTATGTATGAGGAGGCAATAAAAAATGCAAAAGAGCATTTTGAAAAAATAATAAGGGAGCAAATAGAAAGAGTAAAATTAATGAAAAAGGAAGAAGATTGGATTGATTATGGAAAAATAAAACCTATAATAATAGGAATAGCAGGTGGTGATGGGATAGGTCCTTATATATGTAAAGAGGCAGAAAGGATTTTGAAATTTCTTTTAAAAGAAGAAGAAAAGGAAGGCAAAGTTTCCTTTAAAAACATAGAAGGTCTCACAATAGAAAATAGAGCAAGGGTTTTAAAGGCAATTCCTGATGATGTTCTTGAAGAGATTAAAAAATGTCATGTTATTTTAAAGGGACCAACAACAACACCAAAAGCAGGTGACCCATGGCCAAATATTGAAAGTGCAAATGTTGCAATGAGAAGGGAACTTGATTTGTTTGCAAATGTAAGACCTGTAAGGGTTCCTGAGGAAAAAATTGACTGGATATTTTTCAGGGAAAATACAGAAGATTTATATGTACTTGGAAGTAAAGGAATAAATGTTACAGATGATATTGCAATAGATTTTAAGGTTATAACAACACAGGGAAGTGAAAGAATTATAAGGCTTGCCTTTGAATATGCAAGAAAAAATAAGAAAAATAGAGTTACAGCAGTTACAAAGGCAAATGTTGTTAAAACAACTGATGGTAAATTTTTAAAGGTATTTTATGAAATTGCAAAGGAATATCCTGAAATAATTGCTGATGATTGGTTCATTGATATAATGACTGCAAAATTAATAGATAAAAAAAGGAGAACAGAATTTCAGGTATTTGTTTTACCAAATTTATATGGAGATATTTTGACAGATGAGGCAGCAGAATTTCAAGGAGGGGTTGGAACTGCTGGAAGTGCAAATATAGGTAAAAGATATGCAATGTTTGAAGCAATTCATGGGAGTGCACCAAGAATGGTTGAAGAGGGAAGGGCAATTTATGCAGATCCAAGCAGTATTTTAAGAGCATCTGCAATGCTTTTAAGACACATAGGATATGAAGAAAAGGGAAATAGATTAGATATGGCTCTTGATATATGTGGTCAATTTGAGAAAAAAGTTGTAATTACTGGAAGAGCAAATGGAGCAACAGGTGAAGAGTTTGCAAATTATGTTATGGAAGTTTTGGAAAGAAAAGATTTGAAAGAAGTTTGGGAAAATTATCAAAAAGAGTTTTTTAAACAAGGAGGTTAAAATGGAGGAAAAAGTTTATGTTGGTGTTGAAAATTTAAAAGAATTTGTATCAGGAATATTAAAGAAAGTGGGTGTAAAGAAAAAATATGCAGAAATTGTTGCTGATGTTCTTGTATCTGCTGATAGAAGAGGAATACCTTCTCATGGTGTTCAAAGGTTTAAAAGATGTATTGATGAAATAAAGGCAGGAAGAATTTTGCCAAATAATCCTCCAAAAATTGAAAAGGAAACAAAAGTAAGTCTACTCGTTGATGGACAGGCAGGTCTTGGACATGTTATAGGTTATCTTGTAATGGAAAGGGTTATCAAAAAGGCAAAGAAAAGTGGAATTTGTTTTGCATGTGTGAGAAATTCAAGCCATTATGGAATTGCAGGATATTATGCGATGATGGCTTTACCCCATAATTTAATAGGTATTTCAATGACAAATTCAGATACACTTGTTGTTCCCACATTTGCAAAAGATATGATAATTGGAACAAATCCAATTGCAGTTGCAGTTCCTACTAAAAATGAAAGACCATGGGTTTTAGATATGGCAACAGCAACAGTTCCAAGAGGTAAAGTTGAAATATATGCAAGAATGGGTAAGAAGATGCCACTTGTATGGGCAACTGATGAGGATGGAAATCCAACAGAAGATGCTCAAAGAGTTGTTATAAATTTAAAAGAGAAAAAAGGAGGAGGACTTTTACCTCTTGGTGGTGCAGAAGAAGAAACTGGTGGACATAAAGGATATAATTTATCAGTTCTTGTTGATATTTTATCAGGTATTTTATCAGGTGCTGCATATGGAAATTATGTTTATAAGGAGAAAAATCCAAACATAGGACACTTCTTTGGAGCAATTGATCCTGAAATATTTATAGGGGTTGATAAATTGAAGGAAAGAATGGATGATTATATAAAAATGTTAAAAAATGCTCCAAAAAGGGTTGGAAAGGATAGAATTTATGTTGCAGGTGAAAAGGAATATGAGAAGGAAGAAGAATATAAGGAAAAAGTTCCAATTCTTAAAAATGTTTATGATGAAATTTTAAACATTGCAAAAGAAGTTGGCTATAAGGGGGAATTAAAAATATTGAGTTAATTCCTT
>CAZUSI010000068.1:0-7383 GCA_964623395.1 uncultured bacterium
ATTTTGGAGGAGAATATGAAGCCGGTTATTTCAAGAATTTCTGGAGTTCTTGTTGTCGCAAAAGGAATGAGTGGAGCAAAAATGAATGAAATTGTAAGAGTTGGAAAGGAAGGACTTGTTGGTGAAATAATTAGATTAAAGGGAGATTTAGCATATATTCAGGTATATGAAGATACATCAGGTCTTTTTGTTGGAGAACCTGTTGAAAGGACTTATGAGCCTCTTCAAGTAGAACTTGGTCCAGGTCTTCTTTCAAATGCTTATGATGGTATTCAAAGACCACTTGATATTTTAAGATTTAAAGCAGGTGATTTTGTTTCAAGGGGACTTTCAGCACCTGCAATTTCAAGAGAAAAGAAATGGCATTTTATTCCAAAGGTAAAGGAAAATGAGAAAGTTTCAGGAGGAGAAATAATAGGTGAGGTTATGGAAACACATTCAATAATTCATAAAATAATGATACCACCAAATATTCCTGAAGGTAAAGTTAAATTTATAGCAAAAGAGGGTGAATATAATGTAGATGAGATAATATGCGAACTTGATAATGGAAGCAAAATAAGTATGAGTCATAAATGGCCTGTAAGGAATCCAAGACCTTATAAAAGGAAACTTGAACCAACAAGACCTCTTCCAACAGGTCAAAGGGTTCTTGACTTTTTCTTTCCTGTTGCTCTTGGAGGAAATGCTGCTCTTCCTGGTGGATTTGGAACAGGTAAAACTGTTTTGGAACAAACACTTGCAAAGTATGCACTTGTTGAAATTGTTATTTATATAGGATGTGGTGAAAGGGGAAATGAGATGGCTGATGTTTTAACTGAATTCCCTCATCTTGAAGATCCCTTTCATGGAGGTCCTTTAATGAATAGAACAATACTTGTTGTTAATACTTCAAATATGCCTGTTGCTGCAAGAGAAGCATCAATATATGTGGGAATTACAATGGCTGAATATTATAGAGATATGGGATATAATGTATTACTTCTTGCTGATTCAACTTCAAGATGGGCAGAGGCATTAAGGGAAATTTCTTCAAGATTGGAAGAAATGCCGGGAGAAGAAGGGTTTCCACCTTATCTTGCTGCAAAACTTTCTCAATTTTATGAAAGGACAGGAAGGGTCATTTGTCTTGGAAAACCTGAAAGGGAAGGTTCTGTTACTGCAATTGGAGCAGTTTCTCCTCCTGGTGGTGATTTTTCAGAACCTGTTACTCAAAATACATTAAGGATAACAGGTGCATTATGGGCACTTGATACATCCCTTGCTTATAGAAGACATTATCCGGCAATAAATTGGCTAAGAAGTTATACCCTTTATTACGGACTTATGGAGGAATGGTATAAGAAAAATATTGGTGAGGACTTTCCAGAATTAAGAAGAAGGGCATCTGAAATATTACAAAAGGATGCTGAACTTCAAGAAATAGTTCAACTTGTTGGTCCTGATGCACTTGAAGAACCTGAAAGAATATTACTTGAAACAGGTAAAATTATAAGGGAAGGATTTTTATCACAAAGTGCCTTCCATGAAACTGATGCATCATGCCCTATTGAAAAGCAAAGGGAAATGATGAGAGTAATACTTACATTTTATGATACTGCAATGGAAGCTCTTAAAAAAGGTAAAACACTTGAAGAGATTTTAAATCCATATTTAATTGAAAAAATTATAAGGTTAAAGGAAATACCACCTATAGAATTTGAAAGGGAGAAAAATGAGATTTTAAAGGAAATAAGAAATTTGATAGAGTTTGAAGAAATTAAAAGATAAATTTTTTGAAATTTTTATTTCTTTCCTTCCTTTAATTTATTATTTTTATTCAAAAACTTTAAGAATAAGGTTTTTTGGGAATAAAAATTATTTTCCTGATAAAATTAGAAAAAGTGAAAACTCAATATTTTGTTTTTGGCATTCCCAAATATTTCCACTCATATTTACCCATAGGAATAAAAAAATAGGTGTTCTTGTTTCAAGGCATAGGGATGGGGAAATTATTTCAAAAATTTTGAAAACATTTAAATTTAATGTTGCAAGGGGTTCTTTTCAAAAAAAAGGTGAAATTGGTTTTTTAACATTAAGGAAATTTTTGAAAAAAGGATTAAATGTTGCAATAACTCCTGATGGTCCAAGAGGACCAAGATGGGTATTTAAAGAAGGGGCAATTTTTTTATCAAAGGAAACAAATAAAAAAATTGTCCTTGTTGGAACAGGGTATTCAAAATTTATAGAATTTAAAAGCTGGGATAAATTTAAGTTGCCACTTCCTTTTTCAAAGGTATCAATTTATATTTCAAAACCCTTTAATCCTGAAAATATAGATTTTTCAGAAAAATTAACTTATTATACCCTTTTAGCCTTTGAAATTATTAAAAATCCAAAAATTAAAATAAAGGGATAAAATAAAAAAATTAAAGGAGAAACATTTTTGAAATAAAAGCAGGAAAAGGGTAAATTTGATAAAATTTCATTAATTTTAAAAAGAAGGTCCTTTGAAAGAAGATAAAATCCTTTAAATCCTTCACTTAAAAAATTTATTGGATTAAATATTAAAAATAGTAAGGAAGAGAAAATAATAAGGGTTAAAATCGGGGTTAGAATTAAATTTGAAATTACTGAAATTGTTGAAAGGTATTTGAAATTGTAAAGAACATAGGGTAAAACAAATATTTGTGCTGAAAAGGAAACAATAAGAGGAGAAATTATGCATTTGTTTAAAATTTCAAATTTTGTTTTTATTAAATTGAAAATTGGATTATATAAAAATAGTATTCCAAATGTTGCAAGATATGAAAGTAAAAATCCATGGTCAAATGCCCATGAAGGATTTATTATTAGGGATAAAAAACCTGAAAAACCAAGTGTATTTAAGGGAAAAACTTTTCTTTCTAAAAGTTGCATAAAACCAAATGTTAAAATCATTATGTTTGCTCTTAAAATTGATGGTCTTAAAGGTAAAAATGTTGTATAAATTAAAAGAGAAATGCAGGATAAAAAGTTTGAAATTTTATAATTTATTCTTAAAATTCTAAAAAATGTGAAAAAGAAAAGAAAAATTATTCCCATATGAAGTCCTGAAATTGCAAAAAAATGAATTGTTCCTGTTCTTTTAAAATTTTCAATTAAATTTTTTGATAAATTGCTTTTATCACCAATTATTATTGCTTTTAAAAATTCAGCATCACTTTTATTAAAATTTTCTTCAATTATATCTTTAAAATAATTGTGAAGGTCTTTATTTATTATCAAAAAATTTTTTGAAATTTTAAAATCATCTGAAAAATAGAAAAAGCCCAAAAGGAAAATCAATATCCAGAAAAAATTTTCTTTTAAGATAAAGAAAAAAATTAAAATTAAGAGAATTAAGAAAAATAAAGGAAAATTTAATTTTTTAAATAAAATACCACAAAAAAATAAAAGGAAGCAAATTAAGGAATTGTATTTTCTTATTTTATTCTAATACTTTCTTTAAATCCTCTGATGCTTTTTTTGCCTGAATTCTTGCAAGGCCAAGATTTTTAACATCTCCTCGTATTGCAATTGCAAGAAAGGCATCCTTATTTATTTTCCTTATTAAAACAAGAAATTTATTTGTTGAAAAGAACATTTCTTCAAAATCTCCCCCATCAATACTTTCAATTGCCTTTAATCCATATCCAACAATGTTTGCAAATTCTGCATCTGCAACAGCAGGATCAAAAGGGACTTCTTTTATTGCCTGTGATAATGCAATTCCATCCATTCCAACACATGAAACATATGTTGCTCCACTTATTTTATTCAGTGTTTCTTCAAGTATTTCTTGTAGATCCATTTTACCTCCTTAATTATACAAAGAATTATAAATTAAAAAACAACAAAAAATCAAATTTCCCTTTTAAAAATTTCCATTAAAAGGTCTTCAAGTTTTTCAAATTTTTTATTTTTTAAAGTATCTGAAATTATTTTTTCTGCTTCACTTCTTTTTAATCCAAGATTTATTAAAACCTTTAATGCCTCCCTTTCCAGCTCACTTTCAAACCTTTTAAAAGATGGTATTTTTTCCTTCAATTCAAATATTATTCTGCTTGCCCTAACTTTTCCAACACTTTTTATTTTTGACAATTTTTTAACATCTTCATTCTCAACTATTTCAGAAATCTCATGAGCACTATAATTTGATAGTATTTGAAGACCTGTTCTTGGACCAATTCCTGGAACAGAAACTATTTTTTCAAACAAATCTTTTTCTTCTTTTTTTTCAAATCCAAAAAGTGAATATTCATTTTCTTTAAAATAATTAAAAATGAAAAGTTCTATTTTGTCTCCTTCTTTATATTTTTCATAAATTTTTAAGGGAACAAAAATTTCATAAGTGATGCTATCTTCTCCAAAATTTACTTCTAATCCAATTTTAAGGGGTTCTCTATAAATTATTTTTCCTTTTATTTTAAAAAACATCTTTTTTTAGAAAAAGACCTGCAATTGCACATGCAAGTGCATCAGATTCATGCTCTGAAATATTTTCTTTTATTTTTAAAAAACTTTTTACCATAAATTTTACCTGCTCCTTTTTTGCCCTTCCATTTCCTGTTAAAATCCTTTTTATTTTTGAACTTTGCAAATTTATAACTTTTATCCCTTTTGATTCAAAAAAATAAATAAGAGCACCTCTTATTTCACCAAGTTTTAATGACATTCTTGGATTTTTATAAAAAAAGACATCTTCAAGAAAAACAAAATCAATTTTATTTTTGTTTATTATTTTTTTAATTTTTTTTATCTGTTCTAAAAAATTTTTTCCTTTTATAATTCCCCTTAAAATTAAATTTCTATTTTCATCTATTATCCCAAAACCCGTTTCCTTTAAACCTGGATCAATTCCAAGAATTTTCAAATTGTTTTTGTTAATGCTTCAAACTCTTTTTCTTCTATTTCAAAATTTGAATATGTTCTTTGAACATCATCATGTTCTTCAAGTGTTTGAAGCAATTTTAAAAGGGCTTCTGCCTTTTTACCTTCTATTTTTACAGTTAAATTTGGTATCTTCATTATATCACCTTCAACCTGTAATCCCCTTTCAGTTAATATCTTTTTTAAATTATAAAAGTTTTCAGGATTACAGGTTATCTCATAAGAATCGCCTTCTGTCTTTATATCCTCTGCACCAGCTTCTATTGTAATATCAAACAATTCTTCTTCATTTATACTTTCCTTCGGTACACGTAATATTCCTTTATCTTTAAATTGCCATGAAACACATCCTGTTGTTCCAAGATTTCCACCATATTTTGAAAATATATGCCTTATCTCATTTGTTGTTCTGTTTTTATTATCAGTTGTTGCTTCAACAATTATTGCAACCCCACCAGGTCCATATCCTTCATATATTACTTCTTCATATTTAACACCTTCAAGTTCCCCTGTTCCTTTTTTAATTGCTCTTTCAATATTTTCCCATGGCATATTGTATGATTTTGCTCTTTCAACTGCAAGCCTTAACCTCGGATTAAAATCAATTTCACCTCCACCAAGTCTTGCTGCAACAGTTATTTCCCTTATAATTTTGTTAAAAATTTTTCCCCTTTCCTTATCAACCTTTTCTTTCTTATGTTTTATCTGAGCCCATTTTGAATGTCCCGCCATTTTTCACCCCTCTTAATTTTTTATATTATATTGAAAAAAATCTGTATAATTCAATTAAAATTATTTTCTTATGAAAGAATTCAGAGAATATCATACAAGAAATTCTGGAATTTTTTTTAAAATAGATAAGGTTATTTATAATAAAAAAAGTAAATTTCAAAAAATCTTACTTTTTGAAAATAAAAATTTTGGCAAAATTCTTACGCTTGATAATTTGATAATGCTTACAGAGAAGGATGAATATTTTTATCATGAAGCAATAACACATCCTGCCTTATCAATTATATCAAAACCTAAAAAAATTTTAGTTATTGGAGGAGGTGATGGAAAAGCAATCTATGAGATATTAAAACATAATCCAGACGAAATCCATGTTGTTGAAATTGATAAGGAAGTTATAGAGATTTCAAAGAAAAATTTTAAATGGGGGAAAGTTTTTGAAAATAAAAAAGTGAAAATTTTTATAGATGATGGATATGAATTTGTTAAGAAAACAAAAGAAAAATATGATGTTATAATTGTTGATTCCTCTGATCCTATAGGACCTGCAAAAAAACTTTATAAAAAAGAATTCTATTTAAATTTGAAAAATGTTTTAAAGAAAAAGGGGGTATTGATAATGCAAGCAGAATCTCCTATATATCATAAAAAAATTCAAAGAAAAATTTATAAGGAACTTAAAAAAATTTTTAAAATATGTAAATTTTATTTTTCACCTGTTCCAACTTATCCTTCTGGAATATGGTTATATATTTTCTGTTCCGATTTTTATGATCCCTTAAAAAGTAAAATAAAAAGGATTCCAAAAAATTTAAAGTTTTATTCTGAAAAAATACATAGGGCAATTTTTGAAATCGGAGAAATTTTATGAGAAAATTTTTGGGATATAGTAAAAATGAGGCAGATATAGTTTTAATAGGTATTCCTTATGAAGGTGAAATTGTTTTTAAAAAGGGGAGCTCTTTTGCACCAAAAAAAATAAGGGAAGCATCTTATGAAATTGAATTTTATTCCCCTTATCAAAAAAAATCAGCAAGAAATTTTTTAGATTTAGGGGATATTGATTTGGGTGAAAATCCCTTTAAAAAAATAGAAAAAGAAATTGAGGAAATTTTAAAAAATAAGAAAAAATTTGTTGCAATTGGTGGTGACCATACAATAACATATCCAATAGTTATCTCTTTAAAAAAATTTTATAAGGATTTTTTATTAATACATATTGATGCACATCTTGATAGAAGAAAAATATTTAAAAAAGATGAAATAAACTATGCAACTGTTATAAAAAGAGTTGAAGAAAAAATTGGGAAAGACAAAGTTTTTACATTTGGAGCAAGAGCACATGCAAAGGAAGAGAAAATTTCTAAAAACATTTATTTTTTTAATGTTTATGAAAATATTAAAAAGATTGAAAATTTATTAAAAGATAAAAAATTTTATGTTTCAATTGACCTTGATGTTCTTGACCCTGGATTTTTTCCAGCAGTTACAAATCCAGAACCAGGTGGAATTGATTTTAAAGAAATTTTAAATACAATTTTATTTTTATCAAACTTTAAAGAAAACATAATAGGATTTGATGTTGTTGAATACAATCCAAATGCTTCACAAGAAGATACATGGGCTTATGTGGCAAGCATAATAATAAGAGAAATTATAATATCAATTATTTGACTTTTTCTTTTTTATCTTATTTAGGGTGCTTAAATTGAAAAAATTTTTGATTTTTATTTATAATAAAAATATGAAAAAAATATTAAA
>CAZUSI010000069.1:0-7244 GCA_964623395.1 uncultured bacterium
AAAAATCAAAATGCCGGGGTGGCGGAATAGGTAGACGCTGTGGACTTAAAATCCACTGGGAAGTAATTCCCGTGAGGGTTCGAGTCCCTCCCCCGGCATAAAAAATTAATAAATATTTTTAATTTCATTAAGTAATCCCTTTAATATTTTTTCATAATCTTTTTCTCCCAATTCAACCTTATCCATAAGTTCTTCAAGGGTTCTTGTAAAATCTTCTGATAAAAATTTCTTTATCTCTTCTTTTTTATTGAGATAAAAATATATTTTCTTACCAAGAGGTGTTGGCATTAAAAAGCCATTTTTTTCTATTACATATTTTCTTTCTAAAAGTTTTTCAATTATTGTTGCATAAGTTGATGGTCTTCCTATTCCTCTTTCCTTCATTCTAAATACAAGTTCTCCATGAGTAAAAGGATATGCCTTTGGATGCTCTCTAAACTTCTTAATGTTTCTTACATCTATTTTCCCTATTATATCAGGATTTAAATCAAAAGATAGTATTTTATTCCATCCATCTTCAACAATTTTTGTATAAATAACTTCATCAATTTCTCTATCAATTCCTTTTATTTTAACTTCTTTTGCAATCAATTTTATAGGTTTTATTTGAGATGCAATGAAACGCTTAAATATAAGTTCATAAATTTTAACATGTTCAAAATTTAATCCCTCATATTGCCCACTTAATATTAAAGATTTTAAATCTTCCGGTTCAATCAATTTTGTTGGTCTTATACATTCATGTGCTCCACCTTCTCCCCATGTTCTTGCATAAAAATATTCTTTACCAAAATTTTCTTCTATATATTCTTTTGCCATTTGTATACCTGCATCTGAAACCCTTATAGAATCTGTTCTATGATAGGTTATAAATCCAAGTTCAAATAAAGTTTGAGCAATTTCCATTGTCTTTGGTAATGAAAATCTATATCTATCACTTGCATCCTTTAAAAGTGTATCGGTTCTATAAGGTGGAAGCGGATTTTTAATTTCTTCCTTTTCCCCCTTAGGAATTATTTCAATTTCTTCAAGTTTTTTAAAGAAATCATATGCTTCTCTTTTATTTTCATAAACAAATTCTATTTTAAATTTTTTCCCTTCTTTTTCTAAATTTATAATAACTTTATAAATTCTTTCCCTTGTTTCCCTTTCCCTTTCTATAATCCATCCAAGAACAGGAGTTTGAACTCTTCCAGCAGAAAGCCATGTTTTTCCAAATTCTTTCCATAACAAATGGGAAAATTCAAAACCAACCCATCTATCAGAAATTCTCCTAACTATTTGTGCCTTTACAAGATTTTCATTAAAATCTCTTGGTTCTTTTAATGCCTTTAAAATTGCCTTTTTTGTTACTTCGTGAAATTCCATTCTTTTTATATCTTTTACATAAGGTTTTAAAATTAAAAAAATATCCCATCCTATCTTCTCTCCTTCTGTATCAGGGTCTGTTGCCACAAATACTTCAAGCCCTTCAAAAGCCAAATATCTTATACCTTCAATTATTTCTTCTTTTCCTTCAATTACTTCATAAATAGGTTTTATTTTATCATCTACATAAACACCATAATATCCTTCTTGTTTATTTAAATCAAGTATATGACCAAATGAAGCAGTTATCATTATGTATTTATCAAGAGCAGATGTTTCAAGAACTTCATGATTTTTCACTTTCCTCTTTATTGCTTCACCAAAAAATCCTGCAATTGTCCTTGCCTTATTTGGTGATTCAACAACTATAAGAACAGGTTTTAAAATATCACTTTTATTTTTAATGGTTATTTTCCCTTGCATAAAGTTTTTTACCTTCTCTCTATCTTCATCTATTTCCTTCAATATTTCATTTAAATCAATTTTCTCATAATTTATAAAATTAATATCATCACTAAACCATCTAATCTTTTTAACCAAATGATTAAAGGCTCTTTTATCATCAATCAATAAAAAACTTAAACCCTTTGTTATTCCACCTGCGTACATTCTTGATGTTCTACCACTTGCTTGAAGATATCCAGTTGCATCTGAAACTACCATTTTATAACCATCTTCTTCCTTTCTTATTGTTACTTCTTCAGATTCAATAAGTAAATTTATTATTTCATCAGAATTTAAAAATTTTCCTATTTCTTCTCTTAAAGCATCAATTTTCATTTTAATTTCAGGTTTTGATTCTATAAATTCCTCTTCTAAATATTGATATTTTTTAATTTGCGTTATCCATCTATCAAGATTTTTTGCATAATTGGGAAATTTTTTAATAATATAAGCCCTTAAAGATACAATTGCCCATAAAAGATGAGTTAAATTTTTTTCAAATTTAAGTGATAAAACAATTTTCGGAACACCATAAAATAATGCATACCTTATAACATATGGTAAATCTATTCCACGAGCAAGAGGATTTTTATAAGAAGCAATTCCAATAAGTAAATTAATTTCGCCACTTTCAAACTTTTTTAAACCTTCTTCATTTATTTCCTCGTATGTTAAAGACTTAATACCCTTTTTTTCTAAATACTCTTTAATTTCATATACAAATTCTTTCCCTTTATCTGAAGGTATAAATAAAATGCCACCATTACCAAGTTTTTTAATCCAATTTTCAATTTTATCATTTTCAAGATAAGAATATGCATCAACAACATTTCTTAAATAAAAGACTGGTGTTCCAACTTCAAATCCAAGCAATTCTCTAAAAAGTTTTATCCTGTTTGATTTTGGATTTGATGTGGCAGAGGATACAACAAGGACACCTTCCTTTTTTTTCTCCTTAATATCTTTTAAATTTTCTTGTAACCTTGCTATCTCTTCCCAATCTTTTTCATTTTTTTTCGGCTTTTCCTTCATCCTTATTAAATTCATTGCAAGATTTATATCATTTTCAGAAAACCCGAGTAAATAAAGGGCTTTATCTATATTTTTTGCTGTTTTTAAAAAGGAATCAACATCATCTACAAATAAGAATTCAAATTCTCTCGGTATATCCTTATAATTTTTATATAAAAACATTGAAGTAGTTAAAAGAATTAAAAAGTCTTTATTTTTAAGCCTTTCCCTTTTTTTCTCCTTTTCTTTTTTACTTTCTTCTAAAAAATATAAAACTTCTTTTTCAGATAATCCAAAATCCTTAAGTTTTTTAAAGGTTTGCTCAACAAGGAGTTTTGTTGGAAGAATTATATAGGAATTTTTATTTTTTGTGGCAAGATAAGAGGCCATACATAATCCAAAGGATGTTTTCCCAACCCCTGTTGGTGCCAATAACCCAAAAGAATGTTTTAAAAAAACCCTTTTTGCCCAAGTTATTTGTAAATTCCAGGGAGGAGAACCAATACATTTTTCAAAATGCTCACTCCATTTTAATATTTCTCCTTCTACTTCATATATTAACTTTAAATCACCTTCCTTTATCCCTTCTTTTTCAGAAGGTAAGCATTTTTCACATGGAAGCCCCTTATAAAGCCTTTCTACTTCAATATCCCCCTTACAATTTGGGCAAAGGTTTTTAAATATACTTTTTATCATTTTTATAAATTTTAATGTATTAAATCCTTTTAATCAAATTGACTTTTAATTATTTTTTCTTTTATAATAGTAACACTTTTTTTAAAAAAAGTAGCAAAAAGGAGGGTAAAATGAAAAAAATTTTAAAAATACTAATATGTGGGGGCTCTTTACTCTATGCTCATCATGCAATGGAATACATAGAAATGGAGTCATACTCAACTGCATTAAAAGGAGAAAAAGTTTTCCATCTCCATTACGATTATTTTGTTGAAGAAAAAAATAATCCAGATTTTGACCATTGGGAATTTACTCCTGGAATTTCTTATGGAATTACTGATTATATAATGTTTGATGTTCATACACATTTTTCAAAATTTAATAAAGGATTTACAAAAAATAATGAAGAAATTTCTCCATTTATTGAAGCACTTGCAACTTCAATTCAATTTAGAATACCAAAATTTACCTTTTTAGATTTTGCCTTTGTCTTAAATTATGAAATCCCTTTTAAAAGAGCAAGAGAATATATTGATGGGAAAGAAGTTTATGAAGGAAAAATAATTTTAAGTAGAGATTTCTGGGAACATTCAAATCTATGCTTTAATTTTAATTTTATAAAGGATGGGGATGAATTCTTAAAGGAATGGGCATTTGGAATTAAAAATCCACTTTCATCTGATCCTCATGGAATTGCTGGAGGAATTGAAATCCTTGGTGATTATGAGGGCTCTTTATTCTTTTTACCAGGAATTTATTTTCCAATAGAAAATTCAATTCTAAAAACAGGAATTGGGTTTGGAAATAATAAGAGCACAAATTTAAGGGCAAATTTAACCCTTATGTATAGATTTTAGGAGGGAATATGAAAAAAATCTTTTTAATTCTTATTTTTTTAAATCTTTTATTCTCTCATGATTTTTGGATTGAGATTTCAAATCCATTTCCAAAGGAAAATGAAGAGATAAAAATTTATATAAAAGGGGGACATAAAATTTTGGAATCTGAAATTGCTCCAAAGGAAAAAATTATAAAGGAATTTAAGGTAATTGAACCTGATGGAAATGAAATTTCACTTTCTTTTAAAAAGGAAAAAAATTATATATATTCAGAATTTAAACCTTATAAAAAGGGAACTTATCTTTTATATTTTCTTTTAGGAAAAGGTGATGAAATATTTTATTTGGGAAAAACATATTTTTATCTTCTTGAAAAAACTGAAATTAAAAATTTGAATTATGATTTTGAAATATTTTTGAAAAATCTTGATTTTAAAGAAAAAATTGAATTTCCAAAAGAAAATTATGAATTTATGAATGAAAAGGGGAATGGATTTTTTAAGGAAATTTATAAACCATGTAAAGGATGGAATTGTATAATAAAAAGGAAAGGGGGTAAGATATGCACATTTACCTTTTACTTTCCCTAATTATTTTTTCTCATGGTGTAAATTTTGAATTTTTTGAAAATGCAAAAGGAATAAAATTTTTTTATGAAGATGGAACACCTTTAAGTTTTGCAGAATATAAAATTTATTCTCCTGATAATAAAGTATTTTCTGAAGGGGAACTTGATAAACTTGGAAGAATTTTATTTTTACCTGATAGACCTGGAAAATGGAAAATAGAGGTTGATGATGGGATGGGACATGGAATTATAAAAGAAATTGAAATAAAAGATGTCAAAAATATAGTTTTTTCAAAATCTTCTTATCCCTTATATTTAAAAATTTTAACAGGTCTTGGAATAATTTTTGGATTAACAGGAATTATTTTTTATATAATTGGAAGAAAATATGCACATACCTGATGGTTTTTTAGATTTTAAGGTAGTTTCAGGAACAAATCTATTTTCCTTTTTAACACTTATATATTCACTAAAAAGGATTTTAAAAAAATTAAAACCTGAAAGAGTTCCCCTTCTTGGAATTTCCTGTGCTTTTATCTTTTTAATTCAGGCAATAAGTTTTCCAGTTCCCTATGGAACATCTGTTCATTTAAGTGGAATATTTTTAATTTCCCTTATTTTAGGACCCTTTTCCTCATTTTTCCTATCCTTTTTTACACTTTTTCTTTCAGCAATTATTTTAGGTCATGGGGGGATTTTAACAATTGGTGCAAATTCCTTTAATCTTTCCTTTATAGGAGGAATTTTTTGTTTTTATATTTATAAATTTTTAGAAAAGATATTACCAAAAATAAAATATTTTTTGATTTTTTTCATCTCATTTTTAAGCATTATTTTGGGAAGTATATTTTGCACTTTTTTCCTTTCAATTTCAGGAAAAATTTCATTTTCAAAATCAATTTTACCGATGGTTATTTCTCATACAGTTGCTGGAATAGTTGAAGGAATTTTTGTAGTTTTAACAATAAAATTTTTTGAAAAGGTAAAACCAGAAATTTTGAAAATTGAAAAGATATGAAACATCATTTTATTGATAGATTTTCTTATGAAAAGGGATTTTTACAAAATTTATCCCCTTCATTTAAATTTTTAATTTTGATTTTCCTTTTAATTTTATTCCTTCTTTTACCTAAAAAAATTATTTTTTATTTACCCTTTATTCTTATAATTTTAATTTTAATTTCAATTTCAAAAATACCTTTAAAATATTTTTTAAAAAGAATTTTAATAATTTTCCCTTTTTTACTTATTATTTTTTTACTTTCAATCCTTTCAAATAAAAATTTTCAAAATTTTCTATATTCCCTTTTAAAATCAATACTTTCAATATCTTATATTTTTCTATTCTCTTTAACAACAAAAATGGAGGAATTTTTTAAAATTTTTGAAAATAAAAAATATGGGAAATTAATTTTTTTGATTTTTTCTTTTTTGTATAGATACTTCTTTATTTTATACGATGAATTTGAAAGAATAAAGAGGGCAATGATTTCAAAAGGTAAAAATCCAAATTTTAAGGAATATACAATTTTATCGGGAAATATATTTGTAAGAAGTTATGAAAGGTCTGAAAGAGTTTTAAGGGCAATGATTTCAAAGGGATGGAAAATAGAAAATTAAAAATAGAAATAATAAATTTGAGATTTTCTTATGAAGATAGAAAAAATGTTTTAAAGGGAATAAATTTGAAAATATATGAAAATGAAATAGTGAGTATAATTGGAGAAAATGGTTCAGGAAAAACAACATTACTTTTATGTATTGCAGGTCTTTTAAAATATGAAGGAAAAGTTTTAATTGATGGAGAAGAATTTAGTGAAAGTTTAAGAAGAAAAATTGGTTTTTTGTTTGAAAATCCTGATGATTCAATCTTTATGCCAAGGGTATACGATGATATAATATTTGGACCAAAAAATTTTGGAATTAAGGGAAATTATGATGAAATTGTTAAAAAATCTCTTGAAAAAGTTAATTTAGAAGGATTTGAAGAAAGAGTTCCCCATCATCTTTCTTATGGAGAAAAAAAGAAGGTAGCACTTGCCTCAATTCTATCCTATGAACCAGAAATTTTTTTACTTGATGAACCAACACTTGCTCTTTCACCTTTTGCAAGAAAAAATTTTATAGAATTAATTAAAAAAATTAAGGGAACAAAAGTAATTGCAACCCATGATTTGGATTTAGCAAATTCAATATCAGAAAGAATAATTGTTTTAAACGATGGAAAAATTGAAAAGGAAATTTTTATTTAATTACTGAGATATTCCTCTAGCTAAAACACTAATTGTTTCAGGAATTATACATATAATTGATAATTTAATTAATTTTGATTTATAATA
>CAZUSI010000070.1:0-2849 GCA_964623395.1 uncultured bacterium
CCCCGGCCCTTTTAAATAATGAAATTAATTTATTTTGAGGATTTAAGATATATAAAATTATGGCTTCCTGTTTTTAGATTAAATTCTTTTTTTAAAATTCCTTTTTTTGCTCCATCCAAAAGAAATTTAAAAGAGATATGTTCTAAAAAAGAACCTGTTTTATTTCTTTCCTCTTTTTTTATTCCTAAGGAAATAAAAAGGTTTAAGGAAAAAACAATTTTAACTTATAAAAATGAGAAAGTTGGGATATTTTTAAAAAAAGCAAAGTTTGAAGGTCTTGATAATTTGTTTGAAGAATTTGATAAAGATTATGAAAGAAAAGAAATAAATGGGAAATTTATAAATACCCCTTTTAAATTGATATCAGAACTTGAAGAAATTTTAAACGATTATACAAGTTCAATAAAATCAAAATATAAAAAAATAGGTAAAAACCTTTATTCAAACTCAAAGATTCCTAAAAATGTGGAAATTGATACAAGAGAAGGAATTGTTGTAATTGAAGAAGATGTGAAAATTGAGCCCTTCTCATTTATTAAAGGTCCTACATTTATTGGTAAGGGAACTATAATAAAATCAGGCTCAAAAATTTATTCCTCATATATAGGTCCGGTTTGTAGAATAGGTGGAGAGGTTGATTTTTCAGTTTTTATTGGTTTTTCAAATAAAGCACATGAAGGATTTATTGGACATTCAATAATAGGTGAATGGGTAAATCTTGGAGCAATGACAACAAATTCGGATTTAAAAAATAATTATTCAGAAGTAAAAGTTAAAATAAAGGATGAAATAATAAATACGGGAATTTTAAAATTTGGAGCAATAATAGGTGACCATGTTAAAACAGGAATTGGAACACTTATACAAACAGGTTCTTACATTGATATTTTTTCAAATATATTTACAGGTGGATTTTGTCCAAAATACATTCCACCCTTTTCATGGGTATCTTCTGAAAAAATAGAAATTTATGAAATTGAAAAGGCAATAGAAACTGCTAAAAAGGTGATGAAAAGAAGAAATGTTGAAATGGATAATATTTATGAAAGAAAAATAAGGGAAATTTTTAAAAAGGAAATTGAAAAGAAATAATTTTTCCTTTATAATTTTATTTTATATTTTGGAGGAATTATGAGAAAAGGATTTATAATAATTGTGGCAGGAATATGTCTAATTTCCTGCAAAAAGGAAATAAAACAAAAAGGAACACCAATTGCAAAAGTAAAAAATATAATCATAACTCAGGAAGAAATTCAAACCCAATTTCCTGACATTGCTTCACCTTTTGCTTCACCAGAACAAAAATCAAGAATTTTGAACCTTGCAATTGAAGCCACAATATTTTCAATTGCAGCAAAGGATGAAGGACTTTTAAAAGAACCGGAAGTTAATTATAAACTCAAATGGGCAGAAAGAATAGCACTTGGCGATATTTACATTCAGAAAAAGATTCAACCCAATATTCAGGTTGATCCAAAAGAAATTGAAAATTTTTACCAAATACACCGTAACGACTTTGAAAGGGAAATTGATGTTGCTTATATAATTGCAAGAAATAAAGATACACTTGAAATAATGAGAGAAAAAATGCAAAAGACTAACCCTGTTAAAGTAATAAGTGAAATGAAATCCTCTCCAAATATTTTTGGAAATATAGAAAAAGTAAATGTTGGGGTATTAAAGATAAATCCGGAACTTCCTCAACCCCTTGTTAATACAATTCTTTCTTTAAAAATTGGTGAAATTAGTGGAGTTGTTGAAATATCCCCTTTTCAATATGGAATTGTAAAAATACTTGAGGAAGGTAAAGCAGAAACAAAAAAAGAAGAAATAATGCAAATAATCCAAGCATTTTTATATTATCAAAAAACCCAAGCAAAAAGAGATTCTGTATTGAATGCTTTGAAACAGAAATATAAGGTTGAAATTTACAAAAAATAGGAGGAATTATGGAAATTAAAAAAGTAGGGGTTGTTGGTGCAGGGGTAATGGGAAATGGAATTGCTCATGTTTTTTCCTTAAAGGAATATGATGTTTTACTTAACGATATAAATGAAGAAATACTAAAAAAAGCAATTGATACAATTTCTGCAAATATGGATAGACAAATAAAAAAAGAGATAATTACTCAAATTCAAAAGGAAAATGCTCTTAAAAGAATAAAAACAACTACTTCTCTTTCTGATTTTAAGGATTGTGATATCATAATTGAAGCAGTTATTGAAGATATTGAAACAAAAATAAATGTTTTTAAAAAACTTGATGAGATTGTAAAAGAAGATGCAATATTTGCTTCAAATACATCATCAATCTCAATTACTCTTCTTGCATCAAACACAAAAAGACCTGAAAAATTTATAGGAATGCACTTTTTCAACCCTGTTCCTTTGATGAAGCTTGTTGAAGTTGTAAAGGGAGAAAGAACATCTGAAGAAACAGTAAATATAGTGGTTGAATTATCTAAGAAACTTGATAAGGAACCGGTTGTTGTAAATGATTTTCCTGGCTTTGTATCAAATAGGGTTTTAATGCCAATGATTAATGAAGCAATATATTGCCTTATGGAAGGAGTTGCAACAAAAGAAGCAATTGATAATGTTATGAAACTTGGAATGAATCATCCAATGGGTCCTCTTGCACTTGCAGATTTAATAGGACTTGATGTATGCCTTCATATAATGAATGTATTGTATAAAGAACTCGGTGACCCTAAATATAGACCATGTCCATTGTTAAAGAAAATGGTTTCAGCAGGATTTTTGGGAAGAAAAACTGGAAAGGGATTTTACGAATATAAATAAGGGCGGGTAGCTCAATTGGTGAGAGCACCGGCTTCACATGCCGGAGGT
>CAZUSI010000070.1:2949-7054 GCA_964623395.1 uncultured bacterium
TTTTAATTGGTCCAACTAAGAATTTAAGACAAAATCCACCAAATGTTTTTGCACTTAAAAATGCAAAAATAATCATAAATTCACAAAAAGTAATTGAAAATGGAATAATAATTGTAAGAGAAGGAAAGATTGAAGATGTTGGGAAAAATGTCAAAATTCCATCCGATGCTTATGAGATTGACCTCTCTGGAAAATGGATTTACCCTGGATTTATAGAACCCTATTTTTTATATAAAATAGAAGAAAAAAAGAGGGATTTTTATTTGAGTCCAAAAGTTCATCCAGAAATTGATATAACTGAATTAATTTTATTTGATGAAAACTTAATAAAAAAATATAGAGAAAATGGCTTTACAGCAGCACTTTTTGTGCCTTCTGAAGGAATTTTTAGAGGGAAAAGTGCAGTTTTTTCATTAAAAGAAGGTGAAAAAAATGAAAATTTAATTAAAAAAGACATATTTCAACATATTGCATTTGAATATTATATAAGGGAAAAGGAATACCCAAATTCTCTTATGGGGGCAATTGCCCTTATAAGACAAATTTTTTATGATGCTATATGGCATAAAGAAATATGGGATTATTATGAAAAAAATAAGAATATACCAAAACCAGTTTTTATAAATTCTCTTTCTTCTCTTTATCCCTTTTTATACAAAAATCATAGAGTTTGTTTTGAAATAGAAGATGATATTGATATTTATAGGGTTTTAAAAATTAAAAAAGAATTTAATTTAAATGTGGTAATAAAAGGTTCTTCTTATGAATATAGACAAACTGAAATTTTAAAAAAGGAAAAAGTGCCCCTTATAATCCCTTTAAATTTTCCAGAAAAACTTGATTTTGAAACACCTGAAGAAGCAATTGATATATCTTTAAAAGAACTTTTACACTTTGAATATGCTCCTTGGAATCCTAAAAAATTGTGGGAAAATAATATTGAATTTGCTTTTACAACTGATGGTTTAAAGGATATAAAAAATTTTTTTAAAAATCTAAAGGAAGTAATAAAAAGAGGATTACCTGAAAGTTATGTTTTAAAAGCATTAACAGAAAATCCTGCAAAAATTTTAGGAATAGATAATTTACTGGGAAGCATAGAAAAGGGAAAACTTGCTCATTTTATAATTACTGATGGAAACATTTTTAAAGATGGGAAAATATATGAAGTATGGATTGAAGATAAAATTTATAAAATTAAAGAGGAAAAATTTATAAAACCTTCTGGAAAATGGGAAATTACCTTTTATTTTCCAGAAGGGAAAAAAACTGTTGAAATTGAAATAAGAGAAGAAGAAAAATTAAAAGGTGAGATTATATTTGAAAATGAAAAAATACCGTTAAAAAAGATAGAAATAAATTTTAAACATCTTGATATTTTATTTGACTCAGAAAAAATTGGTCATAAGGGATTGACTTTTATTTCAGGAATTATAGAAAAAGGGAAATATAAAGGAAAAGGAATTTTACCTTGTGGAAAGGAATTTAATTTTGAAGGTATTTTTAAGGAAGAAATTAAAAAAGAAGAGAAAGTAGAAAAGGAAGAAACTTATGAAGAACCTAAAATTTTTTATCCACCTTGTGAATTTGGAAGAGAATTTTTACCAAAAGAAAATAAAAATATTCTTATAAAAAATGCAAGAATATGGACATGTTCAAATAAAGGTATTCTTGAAGGATATGATATTTTAATTAAAGATGGTAAATTTTATAAAATAGGGAAAAATTTAAAAGAGAAAAATGCTTTAATTATAGATGCAAATGGAAAAGATATAACCCCTGGAATTATTGACCCCCATTCTCATATAGGAGTAAAAGGGGAAATTAGTGAAACAGGTGATATCGTTACATCTGAAGTAAGAATTGAAGATGTCATTGATCCCTATGATATTTCTATTTATAGACTTTTAGCAGGTGGTGTAACAGTTTCAAACATTCTTCATGGTTCAGCAAATCCAATAGGGGGACAAAATGTTATTATAAAACATAAATGGGGTGTTAAAAATCCGGATGAACTAATATTTAAAAAAGGATTCCCTACTTTAAAATTTGCACTCGGGGAAAATCCTAAATATGGAGAAGATGAAAAGTTTCCTCAAACAAGAATGGGGATTGAGGAAATTATAAAGGATAAATTTAAAGAGGCAATTGATTATAAATATCAGAAAATGAATTTAAAATATCCTTTGAGAAAAAATCTTGAAATTGAACCAATTTTAGAAGTTATTGAAAATAAAAGGATGCCCTATGTTCATGCATATAGAGCAGATGAGATGTTAGCATTTTTAAAACTCGCAAAAGAATTTGGAATTAAAAAGGTATCCTTTCAGCACGCTCTTGAAGCATATAAAATAATTGATAAATTAAAAGAGTTTGGAGCATATGCAACAGTATTTTCTGATTTATGGGCATATAAATTTGAGGCATATGATGGAATTCCCTATAATGCAGCAATGCTATATAAAAATGGAATAATTGTCTCACTTCACTCAGATTTCAGTGAAATTGCAAGAAGATTAAATACAGAAGCAGCAAAAAGTATTAAATATGGAGGACTTAATGAAGAAGAAGCATTAAAACTTATAACAATATATCCTGCAATTCAACTCGGAATAGATAAATATGTGGGCTCAATAGAAGAAGGGAAAGATGCTGATTTTGTTATATGGGATGGAAATCCAATTTCAACTTATAGTAAAGTTATTGAAACATGGATTGAAGGCAAAAAATATTTTGATAGGGAAGAAGATTTGAAGATGAGGGAAAGGGATGAAAAAGAAAGATTTAGAATAATACAAAAATATTTAAAGGAGGAAAAAAGATGAAAAAGTTTTTATTTTTAATTTTTTTATATTCGCAAATCTTTTCTTCTTCTCAAACTCCTGCATCAAAGGAAAAACCAATTGTCCTTTCAGGAGGAAAAATATATACAATTACAAAGGGAATAATTGAAAATGGAGAAATAATTATAGAAAATGGGAAAATAAAAGCAGTAGGAAAAAATTTAAAAATTCCTGAAAATGCAGAAATTATAAAAATAGAAGGGAAAAATGTTTATCCTGGTCTTATAGATGCAAATTCTTTGATAGGACTTGTTGAAATCTCAACAATAAAAGTAACGCAGGATGTAAAAGAGGCAGGAGAATTTAATCCAAATATAAGACCTGAAATTGCAATAAATATGGAAAGTGAAATAATTCCTGTGACAAGAGCAAATGGGGTTCTTGTTTCACTTGTAATTCCACAAGGAGGAATAATTTCAGGTTCTTCTGCATTGATAGAACTTGATGGCAGAATATGGGAAGATGCACTCATAAAAGCACCTGTTGGAATACATTTATTTTGGCCATCTTTAAAACCTTTTTCTTATTATTTTGAAAAATTTCAAAAAAAATCAAAGGAGGAAAGAGAAAAAGAATATAAAGAAAAAATTTTAAAAATAAAAAAATTTTTTGAAGAATCAAGAGCATATTTAAAATTAAAGGAATCAGGAAAATTTCATAAAAAGGATGAAAGATATGAGGCAATGATTCCTTTATTGAAAAAAGAAATACCTGTTTTTATACATGCAGATAATTTAAGAGAAATTAAAGATGCAATTGATTTTTGCTTAAATGAAAATCTAAAAATAATTCTTGTTGGAGGATACGATTCATGGAGAATTTCTGAAATTTTAAAGGAAAAAGATATACCTGTTATAATTACAGGAATACATATACTTCCAAGAAGGGACTATGAAGGATATGATGAACCTTTTACACTTCCCTATAAACTTTATAAAGAAGGTGTAAAATTTTGTATAGCAAATTCAGGGAATGTTTTTAGCACAATGAATGCAAGAAATTTACCATATAAGGCTGCAAATGCAATACCTTTTGGACTACCAGAAGAAGAAGCACTAAAATCAATTACATTATATCCTGCTCAAATTCTTGGTGTATCTGATAAACTTGGAAGTATAGAAGAAGGAAAAGATGCAACATTGATAGTTACAGATGGAAATATTTTTGAAATAAAAACAAATTGTTTAATGGCATTTATAAGAGGGAAAAAAATAGACCTTAATAATAGGCATAAAATTTTGTATGAAAAATATAATAAATAA
>CAZUSI010000071.1:0-7050 GCA_964623395.1 uncultured bacterium
TACTCTTGACAATGTGTGCCAAAAGAAAAGTAGTAGAAACTCCTCCACCACCTCCACCACCAGTAGAAGAAGAAGAAGAAGAAGTTAAAGAAGAAGTTCCTGAAAGGCCACCCCTTGTTCTTGAAACAATACATTTTGATTTTGACAAATATGATATAAGACCTGGTGATGCGGAGATTCTAAAGAAAAATGCAGAAATCTTAAAACTTTATCCTGAAGTAAATGTTATAATTGAAGGACATACATGCGATATAGGAACAGAAGAATACAATATGGGGCTTGGTGAAAGAAGAGCAAAAGCAGCAAGGGATTATTTAATTAAACTTGGAATTGACCCAAATAGACTTTCAATAATAAGTTATGGTGAAACTCGCCTTATTGACCCAAAAAATAAACCAATAAACAGGAGAGCAGAATTCAAGGTAAAGTAAGAAATTTAATCTTTTTAATTTTACTTTTAAGTTTTTGCGCCCCGATAAGAAATTTTAGAAATGAATTAAATCGTGTTAGAGATGAGATTGATGAAATTTATGTAAGAACGCAAAGAATAGATACTTTACAGAAAAAACAAAATAAAGAATTAAAGGAAATAAAGGCGGATATAATTTTGAAACTTGAAATTATTGAAAGGAAACTCGCTTCCTTAGAAACAAGAATTGATGAAATGGAAAATTTTTTAAGAAAAGGTAAAGTAAAAAAGGAAGAAGTGAAAGAAGAAAGTAAAGAAGAAAATGAAGAGATGAACCTTTATTCACAAGCATTAAGGGATTATACAAAGGGTGAATATTCTCTTTCAATAAGTGAATTTGAAGAATTTATAAAAAGATACCCTGAAAGCGATTATATAATTGATGCAAAATATTTTCTTGCTGATTCATATCTTGGTATAGGAGAAAAAGAAAAGGCAAAGGAAATTTTTAAGGAAATATATAGGGATTATCCAAAATCACAGAAGGCAAGGTATTCACTTTTAAAACTTGCAATTTTAGAGGAAGAAGAAGGAAATAAGGAAATGGCTAAAAAATATTATGAAGAAATAATAAAAAATTTTCCAGAAACAGAAGAAGCAATAAAGGCAAAGGAAAAAATTAAAGAAATTAAATGAAATTTTTAAATCTTGATATAATTGTAAGGGGATTTGAAAGTGCAAGTCCTTTTGCAAAATCAATCTTGATTATTCTTTTTATTTTCTCAGTAATTTCTTGGGCAATTTTTTTTAAAAAATTTTTTGAATTTTTATTCTTAAGAAAAAGAACAAAAAAAATTATAAAAAAATTTAATGAGATAAATTTTGAAGAAATAGTTGAAAAAAACCCATTTCCCTTAAAAGAAAAAATTCTTCCCAATTTAATTTTAAAAGAAATAAAAAATGAGATTGAAGAAATTAAGAAAAATAAAGGATTTATAGAAATATTATTTGAAAAAATTGATAAAATCCATAAAAGGGAAATTGAAAAACTTGAAAAATATACTCCAATTCTTGCAACAATAACAAGTGTTAGTCCTTTTTTAGGACTCCTTGGAACTGTATGGGGTATAATGGAAGCATTTCTTGAAATAAAAAGGACTGGCTCTGCTCATATAAGTGTTTTAGCACCAGGAATTGCAGATGCACTTATAACAACTGTTGCAGGACTTTTGGTTGCAATTCCATCCCTTATTTTTTACAATTATTTTACAAATGAAATAAATAGGTATGATTCTTTGTCATCTGAATTTTTAAAGGATTTAAAGATAAAGATAAAAAGATATTTGATTTTAAATGAAAAGGAAATTAATTTCTGAAATAAATATAACTTCACTTGCAGATGTTAGCATTACCTTACTTGTTATATTTTTAATAACAAGCCCATTGCTTCAAACGGGTTTAGAAGTAAATTTACCAAAATCTAAAAAGGTTTCGGAAATTAAAGAGGAAAGCACTGTAATAACTATAAAAAAAGATAAAAGAATATATTTTGGAGAAGAAGAAGTTGATTTAAATAAATTGCCCTTTTATCTTGAATTAATTTTGAAAAAAGGTAAAAAAGAAATATTTATAAAGGCTGATAGAGATCTTCCATATGGATTTGTTATGGAAATTGTTGGTGAAATTAAAGAAAAGGGATTTGAAAAAATTGGATTTTTAATGGAAGTTAAAAGGGAATGATAAGGGAAATTTTTATATCTCTTTTATTACATCTTATTTTAATAGCATCTTTTTTATCTGAAAAGAAAGAAAAAATAAGTTACCCACTAAAAGAAGTTTTATATATTGAATTTAAGGAAATTCAAAGTGGGGGGGAAATTTCTGAAAAATTACCAGAAGAACCACAGGTTATAGAAAAATTAAAGGAAACTCCAAAAAAGATTAAGAAAAAAGAAAAGGAGGAAAAATCCTTTGCATTAAAAGGTGGTGGGAAAGCAAAATTAAAAATGAATATACCCTACTCCTATTATTTTTCAGTCCTTCTTCAAAAAATAGGTGAAAATTGGAGTTATACATATTTAGGAAAAGATACTTTAAGGACAGTAATTTATTTTGTAATATTAAAGGATGGAACTATAAAGGATGTCAAAATTGAAAAGAGTTCTCAAAATTCACTCTTTGATGGTTCTGCATTAAGGGCAGTGGTTCTTACAAAAAAAGTCCCCCCTTTACCAGAGGAAATAAATATGGAATTTTTACAGGTTCATCTTGAATTTGAGGTTCCATGAAAAAAATATTTTTCTTAATTATTCCAATCTATCTTTTTTCACAGGGAGAGGTTTATCTAAAATTAAAAGGAGGGGAAGCAAAAAAGATTGATATAGGAATTTTTCCATTTGGATTATTTGAAAAAATTTCTCCTTCTTTAAAATTGAGTTTAAAGGAAATTCAAAAGGTTTTAGTAGATGACCTTAAATTTTCCTTATATTTTACATTAACACTTCCTGATTCACAAATTCTTGAAAAAAAACATTACTCAGATTTCTTATTTTGGAAAAATTTGGGCTCAAATGTGTTATTAAGAACTAAGACCTTTGAAAAGGAAAAAAACATAGAAGTTGAACTAATTGACCTATTAATACAAAAAAGGATTGCAAGAGAAAAATTTTCTTTACTCCAAAATGAAAGGAAAATTGCCCATAAAATTGCAAATTTTGTCGTTAAAGTTTTAACAGGAGAAGAAGGCATATTTGAAACTTATATTGTTTTTACAGTTGATTTAAATGATAGAAGAGAAATCTATATTATGGATTATGATGGATTTAATTTAAGAAAAATCAATGCAGAAGGTGAAAAAAAACTTTTTCCAAGAGTATCTTATTGTGGAAAAAAAATAATTTATTCTACATACATAAAAAAGGATTTAATGGGAATTTATTTAATAGATTTAAATGAAAATAAAATAACAAAAATTATTGAAGAAAAAGGTCTTGCATTACCAGGCGGTTTTTTTCCAAACTCAAAAGAAGTTTGTTTAGCACTTTCAAAAGAAGGAGATCCTGAAATTTATTTGTTTAATATAGAAAGTAAAAAATTAAAGAGATTAACATATTCACCTTTTATAGAAATATCACCAACTGTTTCTCCTTCAGGAAAAGAAATTGCATTTGTTTCTGATCGTCTTGGTTCTCCTCATATATTTATAATGGATAAGGATGGAACAAATTTAAGGAGAATAACATATGAAACTTTTTATAATACATCTTGTAATTGGTCACCAAAAGGGGATTTTATAGCATATGTGGCACTTGATGATGAAGGGAAAAATCAAATTTATTTAACTGATCCCTTTGGAGAAAAAGTATTTAAATTAACTTATGAGGGAAATAATGAAGACCCATGTTTTTCCCCTGATGGACTTCATATAGTTTTTGTTTCAACAAGAGAAGGTTCCTATGATGTATATGTGATGGATTTTGATGGTTCAAATGTTAAAAAATTAACAAATATTGGAAACTGTCATTCTCCTTATTGGTCAGGAATAAAATGAGTTTTGAAATTATTGGCATTTCAAGTTATGTTCCAGAAATAGTTTTAACAAATAAAGATCTTGAAAAAATAGTTGAAACATCTGATGAATGGATTACAGAAAGAACTGGAATAAAGGAAAGGAGAATAGCAAAAGAAGAAGAAGTAACTTCTGACCTCGCAGCAAAGGCAGCAAATAAACTTTTTAAGGAAATCAATTTCGACCCATTAAAAATAGATGCAATAATCTTTGCAACAGCAACACCCGACAATTTAATTGCTTCAACTGCCTGCAATTTCCAAACAAAGATAGGAGCAAATAATGCCTTTGCCTTTGATATTTCTGCTGCATGTCCTGGATTTTTATATGGTCTTATAATTGCAGAAGGACTTTTAAAATCTGAAAAGATAAACTATGTTATGGTTGTTGGAGCAGAAACTCTTTCAAGATATCTTGATTGGCTTGATAGAGCCACTTGTGTTCTTTTTGGAGATGGAGCAGGTTTAGTGCTTTTAAAAAAAGAAAATAAAGGGAAAAATAAGATTATTTCATGGGACCTTGGTTCTGATGGAAGTTTAAGGGATCTTTTAATAATGCCAGCAGGTGGTGTATCCTTTCCCTTTTCAAAAGAAGCACTTGAAAAAAGGATGTGTTATATAAAAATGAAAGGAAGGGAAGTATTTAAGAATGCTGTTTTAAAAATGCAGGAATCAACCGAAAAAGTTATTAAGATGGCAGAAATAAAACCTTCTGATATAGATTGGGTTATCCCACATCAGGCAAATATAAGGATAATAGAGGCATTAAGGGAAAGACTTGGCATTCCAAAGGAAAAGGTATATGTAAATATAGAAAAATATGGAAACACAAGTGCAGCATCAATTCCAATTGCTTTAAGGGAAATGGTTGAAAAAAATCTTTTGAAAAAGGGAAATATTATACTTTTAACATCTTTTGGTGCAGGATTTACATGGGGCTCAATTTTAATGGAATGGTAAAAAATTATGCCTTTGTCTTTACAGGACAAGGTTCTCAATGGGTTGGAATGGGAAAAAAAATTTATGAAAATAATGAAAATTTTAAAAGAATATTTGATAGATGTGAAGAAATACTCAATTTTCCTTTAAAAAAATTGTGTTTTGAAGGACCTATTGAAGTTCTCACAAAAACCATTTATGCACAACCTGCAATTCTTTCCTTTAGTATCGGAATATTTGAAATAATTAAAGAAAGAATAAAGGAAAAACCTTTATGTGCATTTGGACACTCTCTTGGTGAATTTACCGCTCTTTATGCAGCAAAAGTCCTTTCCCTTGAAGATGTTCTTGAAATTGTTAAAGAAAGGGGTAAATTAATGAATGAGGCAGGGGAAAAGTTTCCTGGAAGTATGGCAGCATTAATAGGGATAGATAAAGAAGAAGTAGAAGAAATTATAAGGAAAAAGGGATTTAAATTTTGTGTAATAGCCAATTATAATTCACCATCACAAATAGTAATTTCTGGTAAGAAAGAGGAGGTTGATGAAGTTACAAAAGAAATTAAGGAAAAAAAGAAAGGAAAAGTAATTCCACTTGTTGTATCTGCTGCCTTCCATTCACCTTTAATGGATGAACCAGCAGAAATTTTTTCAAAATATATTATAAATAAAGATTTTAAAAAGCCAGATTTTCCAATAATTCAAAATGCAACAGGAAGTGCTGAAAAAGAACCTGAAATTATTAAAAGAAATATTATGAAACAACTAAACTCTCCTGTTTTATTCACAAAATGTGTTGAAAAGGCAAGAGAATTAGGGGTAAAAAATTTTATAGAAATAGGACCAAAAGAAATTTTAACAAAACTCATAAAGGAAACTATAAAAGAAGCAGAGGTTTTTTATATAAAAGAAGAGGATGTATTTTGAAATTTTCATTATTTTAATATTAACTCTTTTATCCTTCATATTTTCTGGTTTTGAAATTGCCTATTTAACCCTTTCTCCCTTTGATATTCAGAAATTATCAGAAAAAAAATTCCATAATCTATTTATAAATTCTCCTTCAAAGGTATTATCAACAATTCTATTTGGTAATAATTTTGTAAATGTTGGAATTGCTGTTTCCTTAACAATTTTTTTTTATAGAAGCCTTTTAAAGGGGTATGCACCTTTTTTAGGTGGTCTTTTATCCTTCTTTTTAATTGTTCTATTTGGAGAAATATTACCTAAAACTTTATCAAGAGCATATCCTGAAATAATATTTTTAAAATTTCATAAATTTATTTTTTACCTTTCCAAAATTTTTTATCCACCTATAAGATTTATAGTAAAAAGGTTATTTAAGGAGAAAAAAATTGAAATAAAGGAGGAAATATTCTTCACAAGTCTTTTAAAGGAAAAGGGAAAGGAAATAAAAGAAGAATTTGGAAGAGCATTAAGGTCTATTTTAAGAATATCTGAAAAAGATATAAAGGAGGTAATAAAGCCAAGAGAAAAAATCTTTGCTATTTCAATAGATGAAGATTTTGAAAAAATATTTAAAATTTTTTTAAGTTCTTCTTTCACAAGGGTTCCCTTTTATAAAGACTCAATTGATAGAATAATAGGGGTTCTTCATGTGAAGGACTTACAAAGAATTCGCAAAAAAGAGGATATATACATGTATTTGAGAAAACCAATTATAGTTCCAGAAAATATAAAGATAATGGAGATTATAAAAAAGATAAAGGAAGAAAATATGCCTTTTGTCCTTGTAATAGACGAGTTTGGAAATCTTACAGGCTTTTTAACACTTTACGATTTAATGCTTGAATTTTTTGGAGAAATAGAATTTGAAGAAAAAAGGGCAAAAAATTTTATAATAGCAGATGGAATGATAAGAATAGATGATTTAATGGAAAGATATTTAATACAGTTTCCTGAAGGAGAATTTGAAACTTTAAATGGTTTCCTCATTTATCTTACAGGAAGAATCCCTGAAAAAGGAGAAATTATTGATTATGAAGAATATAAATTTGAAATCTTGGAAAGGGATAAAAAAAGGATAAAACAAGTTAAAATCTATTTGCCTAATCTTTATATTTAGATTTATAATTTAAAAATGTATTTAAAGGAAAAATTTGAAAAAGATATCCT
>CAZUSI010000072.1:0-6538 GCA_964623395.1 uncultured bacterium
TTTTTTTCTTGAAATAAAAAGTGTTATATTTTATCAAAATTTAGCAGAAGTAAAGGATGAAAGGATTTTCAAATGTGAAAAAGGGTTAAATACCTTTGAAATAATATTAAATCCATTTGTTATTGAAGGAGGTATAAAAGTAAAGGTAGAAAAGGGAAAAATTTTATCAATAGATATAATAAGGGAAAAATTTGAAAAACCAATTTATCCTTTAAAAAATTTAAAGGATTCGCTTGATAAACTCAATTCCTTAAAAAATATTTATGAAAATGAAAAGGAAGGTATAAAGAATGCTTTTGAATTTTTGAAATCCTTCAGAGTTTCCTATTCTGAAAAAATTGGTAAGGAGTATCTTGAAAAACCATTTGAATATCAAAAAATTTCACAGACAATAAGCTATCTTTTAAAGGAAAATAAGGAACTTGGGAAAAATATTATTGATGTTGAAAAGAAATTGAAGGAAATTGATGAAGAAATTAAGAAAATTGAAAATAAGATAAATGAACTTAGACCAATTGGTGAAGAAGGTGTTAAATTAAAAATTTTTGCGGAAGCATATTCTGAAGAATTAAAAATCATTTTAGATTATATAATAAGGGAAAGATGTGGATGGAATTCCTTTTATGAAATTTATGCATTACCAGATGAAGAAAAGGTTAAAATAAAAGGAGTTGCAAATGTTAATAATTTTACAGGTGAAGATTTTAAAAATGTAAAAATATCCCTTTCAACTGGAAAACCAATAATTGGAATTAAACCACCCGAAATCATTGTATGGGAAATTTTCCCTCAAAGAAGATTTCCTCTTGCAAAAGGTTTAGAGGAGGAAGGAAAAACATTTATTCCTGCAATTCCAGAAGAAAAATTTTTAACTCTTCATTATGAAATTAAAGAGCCAATAACAATTCCATCAAGGAAAGAGCCAATCCCAATTTTTTACATAGAAGAAAAATTGCCTTCAAAATTTTTATATTATACATATCCAAGGATTGATGAAAGGGTTTATTTTAAAGGTAAGATTTTAAATAAATCTGAAAATATTTTTTTAAAGGGAAAAGCAAATTTATATGTTGAAGAGGAATATAGGGGGGAAAGTTATTTAGAGAATTTTGTTCCAGGTGATTCCATTGATATATATTTTGGTGAAGACCCTGAAATTAAAGTTAAAAGGGAGAAAAAGGTTCATGAGGTTTATAAAAAGGGAATTATAAAAAAAGAAATTGTTCACCATCTTGAATATGAAACGAGTTTAAAAAATTTTAGAAAAAGGGATGTTGAAATAATTTTAACTGAACAAATTCCTGTTTCCTATGACCCAAATGTTAAAATTGAAAACATAAAATTTTCTCAAAAACCAATTGAAATAGATGAGGCAAAAGGAACATATAAATTTAAAATAAATTTGAAAAAAGGTGAGGAGTTTAAATTAAAATTTGAATTTGATGTTATCCTTGAAAAAGAAGATATAAGAATAGAAATTTTTTAAATTATTTTCTTAAAAGAATTATTTTTAAAATTTTTTCAACTTTCTTTATATCCTCTTTTTTATCAACAGGATGGGTATCATTTTTTGCTTCAAAAACAAAAATTGGAATTCCATTTTCAATCAATCTTAATTGTTCAAGGTTTTCCTTTTCTTCAAGATATGATTTTTTAAAAGAATGGAAAAGGAAAAGTATGTCTTTTCTAAAAAGATAAACCCCTATATGTTTTAAAAATTTAAATCCCTTTTTTTCTTTGAAAAATGGGATAGGGCTTCTTGAAAAATAAATGGCTTTTCCTTCATTATCGCAAACTATTTTAACGATATTTTCATTTTCAAATTTTTTAAAAGAATTTAAAGGATATCCAAGAGTTGAGACTTCACACATTCCCTTTTCTGTTTCTGAAATTAAAAAATCAATATCAGCTGGAGAAATCAATGGTTCATCACCTTGTAAATTCAAAATATAATCATAATTTTCTTTTATTAAATTTTTATAAGTCCAAAAAACCCTGTCAGAACCACTTTGAAGTTCCTTTGGTGTTAAATAAGTTTCTGCTCCAAATTCTTTACATTTATTTAAGATCCTTTCGTCATCCGTTGCAATAACTATTCTTTCTAAATTTTTACATTTTTTTGCATTTTCATAAACCCATTCTATAAGTGGTTTATCAAGTATTTTTGCAAGTGGTTTACCAGGCAACCTTTTTGAACCATACCTTGCAGGTATTATACAAATAACCTTCAAATTTTTGCGTATTTCTTTATTCCTTCAACATATAGGTCATTTCCATAGGCATCAACTGCAACAATTGCAGGGAAATCTTCAACAACCATTTCTGCAATTGCTTCAGGTCCTAAATCTTCATAAGCAATTACTTTTACTGATTTAATTCTTTGAGCAATTAAAGCACCTGCACCACCAACTGTTGCAAGATAAACTGCTTTATATTTTTTCATTGCCTCTTTAACTTCTTCCTTTCTTTCTCCTTTACCAATTGTTGCTTTTACTCCAAATTCCAGTATTTTTGGCGTATATGGGTCCATTCTCATTGAAGTAGTAGGACCTGCAGAACCTATAACTTTTCCTGGTTTTGCAGGTGATGGTCCCACATAATAAATTATCTGTCCTTTTAAATCAAAAGGAAGTTTTCCAGTTTTTTCATACTCTTCAATTAATCTTTTATGAGCAGCATCCCTTGCACTATATATAATTCCTGAGATTAAAACTGCATCACCTGCCTTTAAAGAAAGAACATCTTCATCAGTTAAAGGTGTTTTTAATCTTTTATATTCTTCCATTTTTTCCTCCCTTTAAAAAATTATTTCTTCTCTTCTATCAGCATGACATTGAATATTAACTGCAACAGGTAAAGCAGTTATATGACATGGATATACTTCTATATGGACATCAAGTGCTGTCCATTTTCCACCAAATCCTTGTGGTCCTATTCCAAGCTTATTTATCTCTTCTAAAAGTTCCTCTTCAAATTCTGCATAAAAGGGATCAGGATTTCTTTTACCTATTTCTCTTACAGTTGCTTTTTTTGCTAAAAAAGCACAGTATTCAAATGTTCCACCAATTCCAACTCCTACAACTATTGGAGGACATGGATTTGAACCTGCTTTTTTTACACTTTCAATAACAAATTTTTTAACACCTTCTTTTCCTTCACCGGGCAAAAGAATTTTTAAAGCACTCATATTTTCACTTCCACCACCTTTTGGTTCAAATATTATTCTTAAATTGTCTCCTTCAACTATATCAAAATGAATAACAGGGGGTGTATTGTCTCCTGTATTTTTTCTTCTTAAAGGATCTGCAACAATTGATTTCCTCAAATAACCTTCTGTATAACCTCTTCTTACTCCTTCTATTATTGCATCCTTTATATTTCCTCCTTTAATCCTTACATTTGTTCCCATTTCAACAAAAAATACTGCAAATCCTGTATCTTGACATAAGGGAATATCTTCTCTTTTTGCAATTTCAATATTTTCAAGAATTTGGTCCAAAACCTTTTTCCCTACTTCTGATTCCTCTGTTTCTCTTGCTTTTTTTAATGCCTCTATCACATCAGGTTTTAAATTGTGGCATGCATAAATGCATGCATCCCTTACTTTTTCAACAATGTCTTCATATTTTATGGTTTTATATTTTTTTCTCACATTGCACCTCCTTTATTTATAATTTCAGCAAAAAGGATTTTTTTTGAAAAAGCATCAAATTCAAAATAAATGGCATTCATTCCGATATTTTCTTTCCCTGCTTCAAACTTTGCAGGTAATAAATATCTCATCCTTTTAAAGGCACTTTCCTTTTCAACCCCTATTATTGAATCAAAACTTCCTGTCATTCCTATATCTGATATAAAGAGTGTCCCATTTTTTAATATTCTTAAATCAGTTGTTTGAACATGTGTATGAGTTCCAATAATTCCTATAACTTTTCCATCAAAATAATCAGCAAAAATAATCTTTTCGCTCGTTACTTCTCCATGAAAATCTATTATAGTAGGAATTCCATCAATTTCCTTTAAAACTTTTTCAGTTTCTCTTATTGGACAATCATATTCACCTAAAAAAACCCTTCCTAAACAATTTATTACCCCTATTTCCTTATTTTCTTTTTTAAAAATATTAAAACCTTTTCCTGGAACCCCTTCAGGGAAATTTATTGGTCTTAAAAGATAAGGTGTTTCATCTATAAAATTAAATACTTCTTTTTTTGCAAATATGTGATTTCCAGAAGTCATTATATCAACTCCCAAATTTTTTATCTCCTCATAAACTTTAAAAGTAATTCCACTTGTTCCTGCTGAATTTTCAACATTTGCTATTACAAAATCAGGAGAATATTCATTTTTAATTTGAGGTAAAAAAATTTCAAGTGCTTTTCTTCCTGCTCTTCCAACAATATCACCAATAAATAAAATTTTTATATTCATTTTAAAACATATTTTGAAATTTTTTCAACATCTTCCTCTAAAAGGGGTGTAAGTTCTGGCTTTCTTAAAATTGCAGATGGATGATAGGTAACAAAAACTTTTGCTCCGAATTTTTCATATTCATTTTTTCTTAATTCAGAAATTTTTTTATCTTCACCACAAATTGTAATTGCTGCATATCTTCCAAGACATAAAATTATTTTAGGTGAAATTATTTCGATTTCCCTTTTTAAATAATAAAAACACTCCTTTAACTCTTCCGGTCTTGGTTCCCTATTTTGAGGTGGTCTACATTTCAAAGTATTTGTAATATAAATTTTTTCCCTATCTATCCCATATTTAATGAGTATTTCCGTTAATTTTCTTCCTGCTTTTCCAACGAAGGGAATTGATAGTTTTTCTTCTTCTTCACCAGGTGCCTCTCCTATGAGCATTATTTCAGAATAGGGATTACCATTCCCAAAAGTTATATTTTTTCTTGTTTTTGAAAGAATGCATTTTTTACAATTTTTACATTCATTTTCAATTTCTGCTAAAATCCTTTCCCTTGGTATAATCCCTTCAATAAAAATTTCCCTTTCACCATATACTTCGCTTAAATATTTAATCAATTTTTTAAAGGACATTAATTATTTCCTCAAAAATCTTTAAACTTGCCTCTTTTTTTGAAAGTAATGGGAATTCCTTTATTTCTCCTTTTTTGTTTAAAATCCATATTTTTGTGAATTCACTTGAAAGTGCTTCAGGTGTATTTAAAACAATTATATCAAGATTTTTCTCAATTAATTTTTTCTTTGCATTTTCAAAAATGTCTTTATCTTCAAGGGCAAATCCAACAAAAATCGTATTTTCTTTATATTTTGAAATCTCTTTAAGAATATCTATGTTTTTATTTAAAAAAATTTCTATTTCCTTATCTTTTTTAATTTTCTCCTTTTCTTTTAAATGTGGAATAAAATCACTAACTGCTGCATTCATTATAAAAACATCTGGTTTAAATTCAATAAATTCATTTTTAATTGTTTCAAACATTTCATAAGAAGTTCTTACCTCTTTTAATCTTTTAAAATCAAATTCAAAATCTGTTTTCCCTTTTATAACAGAAATTTCAAATCCCATTTTAAATGCTGTATCAAAGATTGCTTTTCCCATTTTACCAGAACTTCTATTTGTTATAACTCTAACACTATCAATATCCTCTTCTGTTCTTCCAAATGTAAGCAACAATTTCTTATTTTTAAATTTTTCTTTTAATTTAAGAAATTCATAAACCTCTTTAAATATCTTTTCAGGTTCACTCATTCTCCCTTTTCCAATTTTTAAATCAGAAAGTTCCCCTTTTTCAGGTCCTATAAATATAACACCTCTCTTTTTAAGTTTTTTAACATTTTCTTGAACTGCTTCAGAATCCCATAAATCCTCATGCATTGCAGGTGCAATAAATACTTGAACTTTTGTACTCAATAAAATGGTTGAAAGTAAATCATCTGCAATACCATTTGCAAATTTACCTATCATATTTGCAGTGCATGGAGCAACAACTATTGCATCAGCATCCCTTAAAATTTTTAAATGAATTGGTTCTTTTTGTAAAATATTTTTAGAAAACATTTCAATATAACATTCTGTTTTTAAAAGGGATTCAAAGGAATCTTTTCCTACAAAATACAAGGAATTTTTTGTTAAAACTGGAATAACATCTATTTGATTTTTTATAAAAATTCTCCCCAATTCAAGTGCTTTGAAAGCAGCAACAGAACCTGTAACACCAAGAATTATCTTCATCTTTCTTCAATGACTTTTACCTTTTTCTCCTTATAATTTTTAACAGCATGTAAAATTGCCTTTTCACCTGGAAATTCAACTTCTTCAACTTGAAGTTGAAATAGCACTCTTCTTGCTTCCCTCATCAAAACAATAAGCCCCTTATATTTATTTGAATAAAATCCCCATATATCCTCAATTGAATAATCCTTCAATGGTTTTAATTCCTTTTCCATAATTTTTCTCCTTTTAAATAATTAATTATAAGAAAATTTAAACGGGAATTTCAATATAACGCATTTAAAATATTAAAATTTTTAAATTTGATAATTTAATTAATTTT
>CAZUSI010000073.1:0-6469 GCA_964623395.1 uncultured bacterium
TTAATAAAAAATTATGAGAAAAAAAGGGCTTATAATTGGGTTTGATGGTGCTCCTTTTAAGATGATTGATAAATTTTTAAAAGAAAATAAACTCCCATTTTTCTCAAAAATTTATAAAGAGGGGGCATTTGGAATTCTTGAATCAGTTATTCCTGCTTATACAATGGTTGCATGGCCCTGTTTTTATACTGGTAAAAATCCTGCAAAAATAGGACCCTTTTTAATGAAATCAAAGGGATTTGATCCTGAAAGTTTTTCAAAATCATTTTTTGTTGATTCAAATGATATAAAAACATGGACAATTTGGGAATATTTATCTTATCTTGGTTATAAAGTTGGAGTTATGCATGTTCCTGTTACATATCCTCCTAAAAAAATTAATGGATTTTTAATTACTGATTTTTTAACACCAAAAGGGGCAAAAGATTTTGCTTATCCTGAATATCTTTTAGAAAAATTAAAAAATTATAGAATTACTTCAGAAATGATAGGGGAAAGGTATGGTCATCCTGATTCAAAAATTGATATTTACAAATTAAAGGAAGATTTGATAAATATTTTGAAAGAGCATGGAGAAATGGCTTTAAAACTTATAGAGGAATTTAAACCCGATTTTTTTATTATAAATTTTAAAGAACTTGATGATTATATGCATTTTTTTTATGGAGAAGAAAAGGAAATACTTGAAATTTATAAAATTGCCGACTCTTATACAGAAAAAATTTATAATCTTTTAAATCCTAATGTTTTTTGTATAATTTCAGACCATGGCTTTCATAAAGTTCCAAAAACATATTTTTATATAAATAGTTTTCTTGAAAAAAAAGGATATTTGAAAAGAAAAGGTGATATAAAAGGCAAATCTTCAATTTTAATTTATGAGATTGGTGAAAAAATATTGAGAATTATGCCTTTTTTAAGAAATTTGATTCCTGAAAAAGCAAAATATAAGGTTGCAAGAGAATATATAATTCATAGAATTGATTGGGAAAATTCAAAATGTTTTGCAAATTGGTATGCAGGTGTTTATTTTAATGAAAAGTTTTTTAAAAATGAAGAGGAAAAGAAAAAATTTGCAGAGGAAATAAAAAGGGAATTCTTGAATTTAAAAGATGAAAGAGGAAGAAATGTTTTTAAAATTGTTTATACAAAGTATGAGATTTTTCAAGGGGATTATTTTGATTTAATGCCAGAAGTTGTTTATACAACAGAAGAAGATTTTAGGATAAATCCAAATTTAAGAAATAGAATTTTTGACAAAAGGATTGATAGACCTGATTTAAAAGGGCATCACCATGCTGATATGGATGGAATATTTTTTATAAAAGGAGATAAGATTAAAAAGGGAGTTTGTGGTGAAAGGATTAAAATATATGATATTTTTCCAACTTTTATTTATTTACTTGGAGAAAAAATAATTAAAGATGTTGATGGGAAAATTCCTGAAAATTTATTTGAGGAAAAACCTTCTCCGGATTTTATAGATCTTGTTTACAAAGGAGCAGGGGAGAGGGAAATAGATGAGAAAGAGGCAGAAGAAATTAAAAAACATTTAAAAGGGCTGGGGTATATATGAAAAAATTTGAAGAAATTTTTAATAAATGGTGGGCTATTTTTTTAATATATTTTTTTCTTTCTCTTATTTTCCTTTCAGACATCCTTTTTAAAAATGTGCTTTTATATGGAACTGATTGGCTCCTTGGAACTTATTCAACTAAAAAATGGATAAGTGAATTTATAAAAAATCATTTTAGAATACCTTTATGGGACCCATTTTTAAGATGTGGATTACCAACAGTTGCTTCCTTTTATATGGATATTTTAACACCATTAAGTCTTTTAAGAATGTTTATTGCAACACATAAGGTTCAAGTTTTAGGATACATAATCTATTTTTCTCTTGGAGGTCTTGGAATTTATCTTTTTTTAAGAGAATGGAAATTAAAAGGAATGACCTCTTTTATTGCCGGTATATTTTATATGTTTTCAGGAAGTATAGCAACAACAATTTATGGAGGACATCTTGGAAGAAGCGTAAGCGCCTCTCTTTTTCCCTTTATGTTATTCTTTCTTACAAGAGGAATTAATAGAAATAAATTAATATATTTTCTAATTGCTGGTGGATTTGGTGGACTTGCATTTTTACAAGGACACTTTCAATTAACCTATTTTGCCTTTATTTTGTCTTTCTTTTATTTTTACTTTTACCTTATTTTTATTAAAAAATCAAACATAAAACAAATTATAAAATTTTCATTTTTTGCATTTCTCGGAGTTCTTATCTCTTTAATTATGTATTCCTTTTATATTCTACCTGTTCTTGAAAATTTAAAATATGCAGCAAGAGGAGGAGAAAAGGGTTATGAGTATAGCACTTCATGGTCTCTTCCCCCTTTTGAAATATTAAATCTTTTATATCCACATTTTTCAGGCTATCTTGAGAGTTACTGGGGTCCTTCTCCTTTTAGATTACATCTTGAATATATGGGAATTGTTCCCTTTATTTTAGGGATTTCTTCATTTATATATTTTTTCAAAGATAAAAAAATAAAGTTTCTTATAATATGGTTTATAATTGTTGTTATCTATGTTTTTGGTGGTTATACACCTTTATTTCACATATTTTACAATTTTCTTCCAGGAGTTAAAAAATTTAGAGCACCCTCTTTAATCTTTTATCAAATTAATTTTATTTTAACATTTTCTTCTGCAATTTTTATTGATAAAATAAAAGAATTTAAAGAAAAGGATTTAAGATTTTTTATAATTATTTCTTGTGGAGTTTTATTTTTACTCGCTTTAATTTTTCAGATTTTTGAACAAAATTTTATAAGTTTATTTACAAATTTTGCAAAAGGTCAAAAGGAAAAGGCAGTTTATGACAATTACCCACTTTTTGTTAAGGATGTATGGATTTCTTTTTTAATATTTATAATCTTTTCCGGAATAATTTATCTTTTAAATACCAAAAAGTTTAAAGAAGTTTTTCTTTTATCATTCCTTCCTTTTTTAATCTTTGATTTATGGAGAATTGAAAGGGACTTTGTTAAAAGCATTCTCCCACCTGAAATATATTTTGAAAAGGATGAAGTTATAAAATTTTTAGAAAAGGATAAAGATATTTATAGGGTATTTCCTTTAAGATATAAAAGGTCTGATGAAGGAATATTAATGCTTTATGGGATTGAAAGTATTGCTGGTTATACCGCAAATCCATTGCAAAGATATCAGGATTTTATAGGAGCAGAAAATTCAGTAATGTTTATTCCAATAAATCTTATAAATTATCCTCATCTTTTAAATCTTTTAAATGTGAAATATATAATTGATATACCATTGCCAGAAAATATTGAAAATTATCCAGAAGCAATAAAAAAACAAATTATTTTCTGGAAAGAATTTTATAAAAATTATGAGAGAGTTTTCTCTGGAACAAATTATGTAATTTATAAAAATAAAGAGGATAAGGGTAGAGTATATGTTTATGGGAAATGGAAGATTTTGAAAAAGGAAGAGATTTTAAATAATTTATTTATGGATAAAAATCTTGAATATGTTTATATTGAAGAAGATAAAATAAAGGGATTGAATTTACCAGAACAAAATGACACATTGATTTTCTCATATGAAATTTTGAAATATGAACCGGATGAATTTGTTTTTAAATATTCACTTTCAAAGGATGCAATAGGAGTAATATCTTTAAATTGGCATCCAAAATGGAAAATAAAAATAGATGGAAAAGATGTAAAAAACTTCCCTGTAAATCATACTTTAACAGGATTTGTTTTACCTTCTGGAAATCACATTGTAAAAATGAAATTTACATCAAAAGGACATAAAATTGGCCTTTCATTTAGTTTGTTTGGCTATTTGGTTTTTATCCTTTCCCTTTTTGGCTTAATTTTATTTGAAAAGAAAGATAAAAGATGATTTGAAAATTTCATTTTTTCCTATACATTTAACTTCCGATAATTTATCTTATGTTAACTTGAAAGAAATGCAATTTTCAACTTGAAAAATTATATTGAAAATCATTATTTTATTATCCTCTCTTTCTATGAATTGGCTTTTTTTATTTTTTTTAAATTTTTGTTTTGAAAAAGAATTTGTTGCAGGTCCTGAAGATTTTTATAACTATTTTTCCTTAGATTTTTCTTTAAGAAAAGATTATCTTAGAGATGGCATACCCTTTTTAATTCCTTTTAAAAATGAATTTGAACTTTTATTTAATAACGCCCATAAAATTGCTTCTCTTTTTAAAGGTAATAAAATAACTTATCCTGATTCCCAAATAATTCTTTCTTTATATACTGAAAGAGATAAATATAAAACCAGTTTAAATGGTTTTTTATTTCAAAGACCAATTTTTAAAAAATTTATGAATGCAAGAATCTTTTATGACATTTATACATCAGAACCTGTTTATCAAAAAATTTCTCAACACCATTATTTCTTTCAAATTCAAAGAAAAAATAATTTTGATTTTATTTACTATCATTCAGATTTTGATTTCCCAAATTATTATAATTTCCATCAAAAAGAAAAATATGAAATTTATAATATAAAATATTACTTTAAGAATTTTAAATTTTCAATTGATTATCAATATCTTGGAAATTTTCTAAATCATACTTCTATTTCTCAATTAAAATCAGAAATTACTTTAATTATGAATTATAAATCACTTCTTTTCAATATAATTTTAAAAGATAAAATATTGAGATATTTTGAAGCAAAAGGAAAAAATAGAATTGGTTTTGTAGTAAATTCAAATTTTAAGAATTTAATTTATGCTAATTTTAATTATGAAAACGATAAAAAATTTCATAATGAATTTTCTTTTGAAACTGGTTTAAATTTACTTTTTAAAAACTTTGTTTTTTTACCTTTTTATTTACAAGGTCTTTATTTTCCAAATCCATTATTTGAATCTTCTATTTTCCCCCTCTACTCTGCTTCTAAATTAAATAGAACAAGAAAAAATGTATTTGGAATTTATTTTTTTAACAAAAATCTTAAAGATTTTATTTTTTCTTATGAATACGGAAATTTAAAAAATATCTATATTTTTAAAAATGGAAAATATGAATCACTAAATTTTTCATCTAACTTTTTCCAGGGAAATATTTTTAAAGAATTTAAAGATTTTTTAGTTTTTAATAATTTATTTTTAAAATTTTCTACAATTTATGCTCAAATTCCTGATTTTTATCCCTGTTTAAATTTTAAAACATCTTTTGGATTAGAAAGAAAAATTAAGGAAGATGTAAAAATTTTATTTGAATATTCTTCATTTTTTACAGAAAAATCAAATATGTCTTCTTTTGAATTAAAAATAAATTTTTCAGATGTCCTTTTTACTACATTTAGAATAAATAATATTTTTGCACAGAAATTTTATTTAACTCCTAATTTTTATTTTGATACAACCCATTTGACAATTTTTATATCAGCAAATATATTCCATTAAAATGAAAAAGAAAATTTTTGAATTTTGTACTATTTCACCCTTTACAAAATTTAATGAAATAAGGGAAATTGTAAAAGAATGTTTATTAAATTATAGAATCCCGGAAGACAAAATTTATAATATAGTAGTTATAGTTGATGAAATACTTTCAAATATCGTTGAGCATTCTTATGGAATTAAAAAAGGTCCTATTAAAATAAAAATAGAAAAGGATGAAAAAAATATAATTTTAACATTTGAGGACCAAGGAAAACCTTTTATATATAAAAAGGGGAAAGAACCAATTGATTTTGAAAAGGATGTTACAAAAAAGGGAAGAGGGCTTGGACTTTTGATTGTCCAAAAAATTGCAAATAAATTTGATTTTGAAAGAAAAGGAAGAAAAAATATTAAAAAATTTTTCTTAAAAATTGATTAACTTCCCCCTCCTTTATTTTTTAATAATACCACATTAAGGATAAAAGAAAGTGATGATTACCAAGTGAGAAAGAAGTTACAGTTACATCAGGTTCATTTGCACTTAAAAATGAAAACCCTGAAAATGCATCAAAGTTTATTGAAAAATAATCAGAAATAAAATGTTCAAGACCAAATCCAAAAGGTATTTCTATTCCAAAAGCAGAAGAATAGGGTTCATCATATAAAGGAGATTCAACCATAAATCCAATTCCTCCTTTTAAATAAACATTTGTTTTTTTATGTTCTCTAAAAAGGAAGCCCATTATCCCTCTTAATTGAATTAAACTTCCTGTTTCTGATGTTCCATTTGAAATTGAAACAAAATCAAATCCAATTAATGGTTCAAATACAAGTTTTTCTGAAATTCCAAATTTTGTGATTATAAAATCAGGACCAAAAGAATTTGTAATTTCTTCATAACGAGGAGCCATCCATCCTATTCCCATTCCGAGTGACCCTTTTAGAGATTTTGCATTTGCACTTCCTATTATACCTATCACCACTATTATTGCAAATACTTTTTTCATTTTACCTCCT
>CAZUSI010000074.1:0-6253 GCA_964623395.1 uncultured bacterium
TTTTTTGTTGTTGAGATTAAAAGATAATTAATGTTTTTTTCTAAATTTTATATAATCCTTTATTATTTTTTCATGGTCAAAAACAATTTTTTCATAAGGAATTTTATTTAATTCAAATAAAAGAGCATTTTTTGCATCAGAAGAAGGTTTTAAATTCCCTTTTCCTTTTAAAATGAATACAAGTGAAACAGTATGTATTCTTGGGTCTCTATCTGGATTTCCATAAAAATTAAAGAATTTTTTTATTTCTGCATCTATTCCTATTTCTTCTTTTATTTCCCTTAAAACTGCATCTTCTGGTCTTTCACCATAATTTACAAATCCACCAGGAAGTGCAAAACCATAAGGGGGATTTTTTCTTTCAATTAAAACAATACCCTTAAATTTTTTATCTTCATAAATTTCAACAATTCCATCAACTGTTAAAAATGGTGTTTTAATTTTTTCCTCTATGATTATTCTTGAAATTAAATAATCAATCTTTTCTTCAATTTCATCCCTTATTTTTCTAAAAAATTCAATGTCCCTTCCAGCAGGGTCTTCTATATCCCAATAAATCATATTTTTTCCAAAATTTACCCCTTCAACCATATTTATTATATAATCAAATTCTCTTAAATCAAATTCTTCAATCCCCTTTGTTCTATTGTTTGAAATATCAATACCCTTTTCCTTCATAACTTCAATTGCTAATGGATGAACAAAAGGAATTTTTGAAATTCCTGCACTTTCAACCTTTAAATTTAAATTTTTTTGTTTTATTTTTTCTTTCATGAATCCTTCTGCCATTTGACTCCTTGCAGAATTTGCAAAACATATAAATATTACCTTTTTCATATTATTTTATCACAATATTTTTCAATTGGACATATATTACATTTTGGGTTTCTTGGAAGACATATTTTTTGTCCAAGTGCAACAAATAGATAATTGATTTTTCTTTTTAAATTTAAGGGAACAATTTCTTCAAGTTTTTCCTCTATTTCCTTTATATTTTTACTTTTTACAATTCCAATCCTCTTTGAAATTCTTGAAACATGAGTATCTACAGCAATGAAATTTTTATTAAAGGCATAAGATAAAAAAACTTTTGCAACTTTCCTTCCAACACCAGGCAATTTTAAAAGTTCCTTTAAATTGTTGGGAATTTTACCTTTATATTTTTTTAAAATTATTTCTGAAATTTTCTTAATATTTTTTGCCTTAATTTTATAAAATCCAACAGGATAAATAATTTTTTCAATTTCCTTTAATTTCATATTTAAAACATCTTCCGGTTTTTTTATTTTAAGAATAAATTTTTCCATAACTTTTTTTGTTATTTCATCCTTTGTTCTTGTTGAAATTAGAGAGCTTATTAAAATATGGAACTTATTTTTTAAATTTATTTTTTTCAATTCTTTTATAGGAACATCCCATTTTTCATATTCCTTTTCAAGAATTTCAGCTATTTCTTTAATTTTAAAGGATAAATTTGATTTCTCCAAGGATAAATCCCATTATTATTTTTGATGGTAAAAAAACAATTGGATAGAATATGTTTAAACCAGGTATTGTATAGGAAATAAAAATTATTAAAAGAAGGATAAAGGGTGAAAATCTTTCAATCTCTTTATACTTTAAATATTTTTCATAAGGTAAAATTGCTTCAAGGATATGGGAACCATCAAGTGGATATAAGGGGATTAAATTAAAGAAAGCAAAAAAGAAATTTAAAAATGCAGTAAATATTAAAATATAAAGCAAAATTTGTGTTATTTCATTTCTTATAAAAAAAGGAGATAAAATTCTTGAAATTATTCCAAAAATAATACCTGAAATTATGTTTGATAAAGGACCTGAAATTGCAACAATTCCCATATCCCTTTTTGGATTTTTAAAATAATAGGGATTAACAGGGACAGGTTTTGCCCATCCTATGTGTGCAATTAAAAGGGCAATAAATCCAAAAACATCTATATGCTTTAATGGATTTAAAGATAATCTTCCTGAATATTTTGCAGTTGGATCTCCAAGTTTTAATGCAGTAAAACCATGAAAAAATTCATGAATTGTCATTGCATAAAGAACTCCTGGAAGCCATAAAAAAAATTCTCTCATTATTTCCTATAAATTATTCTTCCCCTTGTAAGGTCATATGGTGAAAGTTCCATAACTACTCTATCTCCAACCTCTATTCTAATAAAATTTAATCTTAATTTTCCAGATAAATGTGCAAGAACAATTGGTCCTTTATCAAGTTTAACTCTAAACATTGTATTTGGTAATTTTTCAACAACTGTTCCTTCAAGTCTTATTACATCTTTCTTTTGCATATTAAATTTCCGTTAAAATTATTGGCTCTTCATCAATTAAAACAGTGTGTTCAAAATGGGCAGAAGGTGAATTATCCAAAGTAATTACCGTCCATCCATCATTTGAAATTTTTACTTTCCCAGAACCCATACTAACCATTGGTTCTATTGCAATTACCATCCCTTTTTTAAGAGGAATTCCTTTTCCTTTCTTTCCAAAATTTGGAATCATAGGTTCTTCATGTAATAAAACACCAACACCATGCCCTGAAAGTTCCTTTATAACTGAAAAACCATTTGATTCAACATGTGATTGTATTGCATAGGATATATCACCAACCCTTTTATTTGCTTTTGCCTCTTTAATACCCTTATAGAGTGCTTCCTCTGTAACTTTTATAAGTCTTTCCTTATCCTTTGCAAGAACACCAACTCCATAAGTTTTTGCTCCATCTCCATAATATCCATTTTTAACAACCCCTATATCTATTGAAACAATTTCACCTTCACAAAGTTTTCTTCCATTTGGTATTCCATGAACAACCTCTTCATCAATTGATATGCATGATGCTGCTGGATATCCTTTATATCCTAAGAATGCCGGTTCCCCTTTATATTTTCTTATAGATTCCTCTAAAATTTTGTTCAATTCAAATTTTGTTACACCAGGTTTTATGTATTTCTCTATATTTAAAAGGGCATCAGCAACAATTTTGCAGGCTTCCCTTATCTTTTCAATCTCATTTTTTTTCTTTATTATTATCATAGATGTTTTTTTATTCTCTCAAAAACATCTTCAGGATTTCCTTCCCCATCTATTTCTAAAATTTTATCCTTATAATAATTCAAAAGTTCTTTTGTCTCTTCATTATAAACTTTTAATCTTTTTATTATTACTTCTTCCTTATCATCATCCCTTTGAATAAGTTTTACATTGCATATATCACAAACTTCATCATTTTTTGGTTTCTTTGTTATTAAATTGTATATGCTTTGGCATTTAGGACAAATTCTTCTTGAAGAAAGTCTTTTAATTATTTCCTCATCCTTTACTTTTAAATAAAATACATTATCAATTTTTAAAGATTTATTTTTTAAAATTTCATCAAGCCCTTTTGCTTGATTAATCGTCCTTGGAAATCCATCCAAAATTACCCCTTTTTTCTTTTTTAAATTTTTCTTAATTATTTTTAACATTAAATCATCAGGGACAAGTTTTCCTTTTTCCATATATTTTTTAGCCATATTTCCAAGTTTTGTCTTTTTTTTAACTTCTTCTCTTAATATATCTCCTGTAGATATAAAAGAATAATTTAAAAATTCTGAAATCTTTTTTGCCTGTGTTCCCTTACCACTTCCAGGAGGCCCTATAAATATAAATACCTCACCTTCTTCTGCCATAAATTCTTCCCTTCTTTAAAAGTCCTTCATATTGTCTCATTATAAGAAAAGATTCTATTTGTTGAAGTGTATCAAGTGCAACTCCAACTATTATTAAAAGACGCGTTCCTCCAAAATAAAAGGGAACATGGGCCCATTTAATTAAATAAAAGGGAAATATTGCAACAAATGCAAGATATAAACTTCCCGGAAATGTTATTCTTTTCAAAATTTTATCAATATATTCTGATGTTTTATCTCCCGGTCTTATACCAGGAATAAATCCACCATATCTTTGTAAATTTTCTGCAAGGTCCTTTGGATTTAAAACTATTGCTGTATAATAAAAGGTAAAAAAGATTATTAATAATGCATAAGGTATGTCATAAAAAATATGACCTGGAACAAACCATTGATTGAAATTTTCTGCAAATTTTAATTTTGGAACAAATGAGGCAACTGTATTTGGAAATATCATTATACTTTGAGCGAATATTATCGGTATAACACCTGCTGTTATAACTCTTAAAGGAATATGAGCTACCTGCCCACCATAAATTCTTCTTCCAATTATTCTTCTTGCATATTGAACAGGTATTTTTCTTGCTGCAATTGTCATAAATACAACTGATGCAGTTATGAAAAACATAACAGCAAGAACAAGGATTGCCATTGGAATTGATAAAGCACCTGTTCTTATAAGTTCTATTGTGCTTGCAATTTCTTGTGGAACTGTATCAAGAGTTCCAACAAATATTAAAAGTGAAGGACCATTTCCTATCCCCCTTTCTGTTATTTGTTCTCCAAGCCACATTGCAAATATTGCTCCTGCTGTTAATGTTAAAATTGTTGTAATCATAAAACCAAGACCTGGATTTGGAACAATTGGTAAACCTGATGGAGATGTAAATCTTGTTAAAAGTGTTGAAACACCAAAAGATTGAATTGCAGCAACAAGAACAGTTGCATACCTTGTGTATTGAGTTATTTTTCTTCTTCCTGCTTCTCCTTCCTTTTGAAGTTTTTCAAGATATGGAATAACTGTTACAAGTAATTGGAAAATAATTGATGCAGAAATATATGGCATTATTCCAATTCCAAGAACAGAGGCACGAGAGAGTGCACCACCTACAAAAAGGTCATATAGTCCAAGAAAACTTCCCCTTAATTGTCTTGTAAAAAGTTCCCCAAGTGCTTTACCATCTATTCCAGGAATTGGAATATGAGTTCCAATTCTATATATAACAATTATTCCAATTGTAAATAATATTCTATTTCTTAAATCTTTTATCCTGAATATATTTCCAATTCTTTCTACTGCACTCATTTTTCGCTAATTATTTCTACTTTTCCACCAGCTTTTTCAATTTTTTCTTTTGCAGAGGATGAAATTGCATGAACCTTTAAAATTAAAGGTTTTTTTATTTCTCCTTTACCCAAAACCTTAATTGGCAAATCTTTTTTAACTATTTTTCTTTCTCTTAAAACAAGAGGTGTTACTTCCTCATTCTCTTTAAATTTATTTTCAAGAACTTCAAGATTAACAATTGCATATTCCTTTTTAAAGGGATTTTTAAATCCCCTTTTTGGAACTCTTCTATATAAAGGAGTTTGTCCACCTTCAAACCATGGACCCTTTTCCTTTCCACTTCTTGCTCCTGCTCCTTTTGTTCCTCTTCCAGATGTTTTTCCATGTCCAGAACCTATTCCTCTTCCTACCCTTTTCTTCCTTTTTTTTGCTCCAGGATTTGGTCTTAAATTAGATAGTGTCAACATATTCAACCTCCACAAGATGCTTAACCCTTTCAATCATTCCCCTTATAGAAGGATTATTTTTATGAACAACAATTTGTCCTATTTTTTTAAGCCCAAGGGCATCAAGTGTTCTTTTAGCCCTCCAATTCGCTCCGATTCTGCTTCTCACTTGTTTTATCCTGATAAACTTCTTTTCTCTCTCCTTCATACAAAAACCTCCTTGCTATTTGATGTAATGGTTTTCCCCTTATCCTTGCAACTTCATAGGGATTTTTAAGTTTTAAAAGGGCATCCATTGTTGCCTTCATTAAATTAACTGCGTTTCTTGCTCCAAGCGATTTTGTTAAAACATTTTCATATCCTGCAGCTTCTAATACACTTCTTACTGGCTGGCATGCAATAAGTCCTGAACCAGGGGCAGCAGGTTTTAATAAAACTTTTGAGGCACCACATTTTCCAATAACAGGATGGGGAATAGTTTTGTTTATAACTATTACTTTTTTTAGATTTTTCCTTGCTCTTTTTAATGCCTTTTCAATTGCATCAGGAGTTTCTGCTGCCTTCCCATGTCCTATTCCTACACTTCCATTTCCATCTCCAACAACAACCCATGCTGCAAATCTAAACCTTCTCCCACCTGCCACAACCTTTACAACCCTATTTATCGTTACAATATTTTCAATTGGAAAAACCTTTTCCTCTTTTTCTTCTAACATTTTTCTCCTTATTTTAAGAAATTAAGTTTTTAAGTATAATATAAAATGAAATTATTGTCAAATAAGTTGAATATTTTAAAATAATTACCTTATAATTTAATTTAAAGA
>CAZUSI010000075.1:0-5999 GCA_964623395.1 uncultured bacterium
AAAGATGAAAAAAATTTATAAAGAACTTTTAAAAAGAGCAAAAGAAGCTTTAAATAATTCTTATTCTCCTTATTCAAGATTTAAAGTTTCTTCTTCTTTAATTACAGAAGATGGAAAAATTTTTACAGGTGTTAATATAGAAAATGCTTCTTATGGATTAACAGTTTGTGCGGAAAGAGTTGCAATTTTTAAGGCAGTTTCAGAAGGATATAAAAATATAAAAGCAATTTTAATATATGCTGATAAAAATCCATGCTATCCTTGCGGTGCTTGTTTACAGGTAATGAGTGAGTTTAATAAAAATATTAAAATTTTAGTTTTTGATGGAAAAAATATAATTGAAAATGAATTGAAAAATTTACTTAAAAAACCTTATAATAAATTATCTTAATGCGGGAGTAGCTCAATTTGGCAGAGCACCAGCTTCCCAAGCTGGGGGTCGCGGGTTCAAATCCCGTCTCCCGCTTTTTAAATTAACATGCTCTTTTCTTATAAAAATAAAAATCCAAAATTTGGGAAGGAAGTTTTTATTGTGCCAGGTGCAATAATAATAGGTGATGTTGAAATTGGAGATTACTCTTCTGTATGGTTTGGTGCAATTATAAGAGGAGATATCCATTACATAAAAATAGGTAAATATACAAATGTTCAGGACAATGTTTTAATTCATGTTACAAAGGATAAATTCCCTGTTACAATTGGGGATTATGTTACAATAGGGCATGGTGCAATAATCCATGGATGCAAAATTGGAAATAATGTTTTAATAGGAATGGGGAGTTTAATCTTAGATGGTGCAGAAATAGGTGATAATTCAATAATAGCAGCAGGAACGGTTATAAAGGAAGGTTTTAAGGTCCCTTCAAATTCACTTGTTGCTGGAATTCCTGGTAAGATAAAAAGGAAATTGAAAAAGAAGGAGATTGAAGAATTAAAAAGTCATGCAATAAATTATTCAGAATATGCAAAGGAGTATATGAAGGAGTTAAGGGCTATTAGAAAAGAATGATAAATTTTTTAAAACCTTTTATTTTTTTAATTTTTACTTCCTGCTTTATCTTTTATGAGAAAGAAATAAAAATAAAGGAAGAAGGGAAAGGTTTTTATCTTGAAAAAGGTATAGAAAAATTAAAGGAAAAAAAATTTAAAGAAGCATTAAATTTTTTTAATAAGGCAAAAGAAAATGGTGAAGAACCATATCTTACCCAGTTTTATCTTTTTTATACAAATTATCTTTTAAAGGATTATGAAAATGCAATAAGGGAAGGAAATAGATTTTTAATTTTTTTTCCTTCTGGAAAATTAATAGATAAGGTTTTTTATTTAATGGGAATCTGCTATGAAAAGGAAAAATTTTATGTAAGGGCAGCTGGAAATTTTTTAAATGCCTTTAAAAAAACAGAAGACGATTTTATAAAGAAAAATTCAAAGAAAAAATTTGAAGAAGTGATAAAGAAATTGCAATTTCAAGAAATAAAAAGTATTTTAGAAGATGCAAAAGAAACAGAAGTTTATGAAATTTCCCTTTATTATGCCTTTTTAAATTCCTTAAAAGAGGGTAAAGAAGTTGAGAGGGATTCCTTTTATTTAAAATTAAAGGAAATAGGCGGGAAATATTTTAAAGAAGCCCAAAAAATTTTGAAAAAAGAGAGGGAAGAAATAAAAGAATATAAAAAAAATGTATTACTTTTAATTCCTTTATCAGGTGAGTTTGGAGAATATGGTAGAGAATTTTTAAAGGGATTTGAAATTATTTTTAAAGAAAATAAATTTATTGAGATATTTGATACAAGATCAGACCCTGTTTATCTTCATGATGAAATAAAAAAAATTTTTGAAAAGGAATTACCCTATATAGTTATTGGTCCTTTATCAACAAAATGTGCCCTTTCGGTTTTTCCATTTTTTTCAAAAAAAGAAGTCATTGTGATTTCACCAACTGCAAGTGATATAAGATTAGGGGTAATAGGGGATAACATTTTTGCCTTTAATGAAGGAATTTATTATGAAATAAAGAAGATTTCAGAATTTATAATTAAAAATGGATATAAGAAAATTGGAATTATTTATGCTGAAACAAAAGAAGAAGAGATAGCAAAGGATGTTTTAATTGAAAATTTAAATAAAAATGATTTTTTTACAATTTCCTATTCACCTGATTCTTCCGATTTTCAAAAATATATTAAAAAGATAAAAAGTTATTCCCCTGAAATAATTGTTCTTTTACCTTCAGAAGAAAAGGATGCTATTAGTATGATAAGTCAGATGAAGTTTTTAAAGACTATGGTTCCTATAATTTCAATCCATTATCTTTTAAGAGAAAATGTAATAAATATTTTGGGTGAACAGCTTAAAAATGTTTATATTACAGGTTCCTATCCATTTCCAGCATTAAATTTTTTAATTGATGAATTCAATGAAAAATATTCAAAAATTTATTCAGATCAGCCAAATTCTGTTTCAATGAGGGGATATGAGACTGCTTTAATTTTAAGGGAAATAATTTTATATGGAATTAATGATTTTTATAGAATAAGGGATTTTTTAAATTTGAAGGGATTTTTAAAGGGCTTAAATGATATTTATACATGGAATGAAGAAATTATAAAAATTTATGAATTTGATGGAAAAGAATTTAAGGAGGTTACAAGATGAAAAAGGAAAAAAAAGAAAAGGAAATGATTAAAGTCCCCTTTAAAAAAGAAAATTATATAATTATGGGGATAGGACTTTTACTTATAATTTTAGGTTTTATATTTCTTGCAATAGGTGATAAAACAATATCAGTTATTTTTTTAACTCTTGGATATTGCGTATTCATTCCAATTGGAATTATTTATAAAGGCAAAAAGAAATAATTATTTTATTATCCCCTTTATTGCCCAATCAGAAAAATTAACAAGTATCTTTGGAAATATTCCAAAAAATAAAACACCTATTGTTGAAATTCCTATGGATAATTTAAGTGGGAAAGTTAATTTTATTTTTTCATTATTTTCTATTTCTTCAATATACATTCTCTTTGCAACCATTAAATAGTAATAAAGGGCAACAATTGCTAAAACTCCACCCAGTAAAACTAAAAACCAGTATCCTCCTTTAACACCTGCTAAAAATACAAATAGTTTTGCCCAAAATCCTGCTACAAATGGTATTCCACCAAGAGAAAGTAAGAAAATGAGCATTGAAAGTGATAATATTGGATTTTTTTGGGAAAGTCCCTTTAAGGCATCAATCCTTTCATCGTTATAAGAATTTATCTGTGATTCAACAATTAAAAATATTCCCATGTTTGAAAAAAGATATGTAAAAAGATAAAAGAGAACCATGCTTATTCCCATTTCATTAAAAGCAGCAATTCCAACAAGCATATATCCTATATGTGCAATTGATGAATATGCAAGCAATCTCTTTATATTTGTTTGGGGTAATGCAACAAGATTACCTATCGTCATTGTTAATGCTGAAATTAAAGCAATTACAGGAATTAATGGATTTTCCTTTGGAAAAACTTCAAATAAAAATCTTATAAGAGCAGAGAAACCTGCTGCCTTTGGAGCAACTGATAAAAATGAAACAAATGCAGATGGTGCACCTTCATATGTATCAGGAAGCCATGTATGAAAGGGAACTGCTGCTATTTTAAAACCCAATCCAACAAGAAAACTTATCATTCCAAGATAAAGGATTGGAGATGCCTCCTTTAAATTTTCCTTTAAAATATCAAAATCTCCTGAAGAACCAGAACCATAAATAAAGGAAAGACCGAAGAAAAGAATAGCAGATGAAAAAACACCAACAAGTAAAAATTTTAAAGAAACTTCTGATGACCTTATATCCTTTTTATAAAATCCAGCAAGTGCATATAAGGGAATTGAAATAAGTTCAAAGGATATAAAGAATAAAAGTATATTTCTTGATGAAACAAGAAAGCACATTCCAATAAGTGAAAATATTAAAAGTAAAAAATACTCAAGAGATTTATCAGGTATTTTCTCTTCAACATATTGAATTGAGCCAATTGAACCGATTATTCCTGCAGAAAGGAAAAGAATTTTTAAATAAAAGGAGAAATTGTCAAGGGAAAAACCAAATTTATTTGAGGGTAAATAAAGGAAAGTTGAAATAAGAAGTAGGAGGAAAAAAAGTAGTGAAGAAAGATAGCCAAATATTTTTCCTTTATTCCTTTTAACAAATATATCAATTAAGAAAATTATGATACCTATTAAAAAAAGACCTATCTCAAATATAAAAGTTCTCATTTTAAAACCTCTTTAAAAATTCAAGAACGCCTACATCAATAAATCTTACAAGCAAAAATGGTGCAACTCCAAAAATTATTAGGACAAGTGATAAAACCCATAAGGATACCCATTCAGGTCCTTCAGCATCCTTTAAATCCTTATATTTATTTTCATCAAGTGGTCCAAAAAATATCAATTTTAAAACCCTTAAAACATAAATTGCAGTTATAAATGTTCCTGTTATTGCAAGTGGAAACCATATCCATCCAAATTTAGAGTGGGGTAAATTTTTTGGTATTGTAAGGCATCCCCAAAAAACCAAGAATTCTGCAACAAATCCTGAAAGACCTGGAAGACCAAGTGAAGTTAATCCACCTATTCCCATAGCAGTTGCTATACCTGGCATTTTTTTACCAAATCCACCCATTTGAAGTATATCCCTTGTATGTGATTTCTCATAAACAAGACCAACAATTGCAAAGAGTAATCCTGTCATAATGCCATGAGAAAACATTTGAAATACACTTCCTGAAACACCAGGTTCAGATAATGTTGCTGCTCCCAGCATAACAAATCCCATATGTGATACAGAAGAATAAGCAACAACATATTTAAAGTCCATTTGGTTCATTGCAGAAAGTGCTCCATAAACAATATTTATACAAGCAATAAATCCAACAAGTGGCGCCCAGAATTTTGCACCTTCAGGGAAAAGACCAAATCCAATTCTAACTGCTCCATATGCACCAAGTTTCATCAAAACCCCTGCATGAAGCATTGAAACTGCTGTTGGTGCTGCTGCATGACCATCAGGTGACCATGTATGTAATGGAAAAACACCTGCAAGAACACCAAAACCTATATAAAAGCATAAAAACAAAATTTTTTGAAAGGAAATAGAATATATTCCTTCTTCTGTTCCTTTATAAAGAACTAAATAATTAAAACTTTTTCCACCTGTAAAATATACTACAAGAAGACCGACTAAAATAAAGGCAGAGCCCAGTAAAAGATAAAGTGTCAATTTTGCAGCAGCATATTCCTTTGTTCCAAGGGAAACATTCCTCATCGCTGTATCAATTGGTCTCATAATAAAACCAATTATTCCCTTTGGAGGTATTTTTGGTTTTAAATCAGCACCTTTCCCCCATACGCCTATTAAAAGATACATTGGGAGAACTGCAAGTTCATAGAAAAGGAAAAATAAAAATAAATCAAGGGAAACAAATACACCAAAAACACCTGTTACAAGAACAAAAAGCAAAATATAAAATTCTTGAGACCTAAAAGGAATTGTCCATGATGCAAAAACACCTGTAAAAATTATAAAACTTGTTAAAAGGACAAGTGTGATTGAAATTCCATCAACTGCAAGATGATAAGAAATGCCAAGAGAAGGAACAATATCAAATTTTTCAACAAATTGAAATCCACCCTTATTTATATCATAAAGGAAAAGAATTAATATTGAAAGAAAAAGTGAAATACCTGAACAGATTGCTGCAACAATCCTTACAAGGAGCGGATTTCTTCTTAAAAAAAGCATTATTATTGCACCAAAAAATGGAGAAAAAGTTATAACACTAAGAAATGGAAATGACACTTCAATTCTCCTTTTGAAAAGGAAAAAATTATAAAGTTAAAAATTTTTTAAAGTCAAATAAAGGTCAATTGAAATATAAATTTTTAAAGAGAGTTATTTTTTATAATATTTAATTTTAAAAACATTACATTTTTCTTTTGCTTCTTCTTTTA
>CAZUSI010000076.1:0-5973 GCA_964623395.1 uncultured bacterium
TAAAAGGAGGTAAAATGGAATTTGAATTGAGTGAAGAACATAAAATGATAAGGGATACAATAAGGGATTTTGCGGAAAAGGAAATTGCAAAAATTGCTGATAAAAACGATGAAGAGGAAAAATTTCCAAAAGAAACAATTAAAAAACTTGCAGAACTTGGATTCCTTGGAATGGAAATTCCTCCTGAATATGGTGGGGCAGGAACAGACTCAATAAGCTATGTAATAGCAATTGAGGAATTATCAAGGGTATGCCCTGCCCATGGTGTTATTGTTTCTGTTAATAATTCACTTGTATGTTATGGTCTTTATAAATTTGGGAATGAAGAACAGAAGAAAAAGTTTTTAACTCCTCTTGCAAAAGGTGAAAAAATTGGTGCATTTGCATTAACAGAACCTCATACTGGTTCTGATGCATCAAACCTTTTAACAATGGCAAAAAGGGAAGGAGATGAATATGTTATTAATGGTAAAAAGGTATGGGTTACAAATGGTCCTGAGGCAGATTATATTCTTGTTTTTGCAGTTACTGATAAGGAGAAAAAACATAAAGGTATAACATGTTTTATTGCTGACTGCAGTTTACCAGGAATTATAAAATCTCCTCCTGAGAAAAAACTTGGGATAAGAAGTGCCCATTCCTGTGAAATAACCTTTGAAAATTATAGAATCCCTATTCAAAATAGATTGGGTGAAGAAGGAGAAGGATTTAAGATTGCAATGAGTATTCTGGATGCAGGAAGAATAGGTATTGCTGCACAATCTGTTGGAATAGCACAAGCAGCACTTGAACATTCAATAAGATTTGCAAGGGAAAGAAAGGCATTTGGGGTCCCAATTGTACAACATCAAGCAATAGCATTTTATATTGCTGAAATGGGAACGAAAATACAAGCAGCAAGACTTTTAACATATTATGCAGCATGGAAAAAACAAAAGGGTGAAAAATTTTCGAAAGAGGCATCAATGGCAAAACTATTTGCATCAGAAACAGCAATGTGGGCAACAACAAAAGCAATTCAAATTCATGGTTCAATGGGATATTCAAGGGAACATCCTATACAAAGATTTTTCAGAGATGCAAAAGTTACTGAAATATATGAAGGAACATCAGAAATACAAAAAATTGTTATTTCAAGGGAAATATTAAAGGAATATGAAAAGATTTTATGAGAAAACCGGAATGGATAAGGTCATCATTACCTGGATTTGGTGAATTTAAAGAAGTAAAAAAAATTTTAAAGTCCCTTTCTTTAAATACTATCTGTGAATCTGCATTATGTCCAAATCTTGGTGAATGCTGGGCTAAAAAAAGTGCAACAATAATGATAATGGGAGATATATGCACAAGGAATTGTAAATTCTGCTCTGTTAAAAAGGGGAAACCACTTCCTCTTGACCCTGAAGAACCTATTAAAGTTGCAAAAGCAATAAAAGAGCTTGGAATTGAATATGCTGTTATAACATCTTGCACAAGGGATGATATTCCTGATTTTGGAGCAAACCATTTTTATGAAACTGTTAAAAAAATAAAGGAATTGAATGAAAATGTTAAAGTAGAAATTTTAATTCCTGATTTCAATTTAGATATAAATTGTTTAAAAAAAGTTGTTGAAGCAAATCCTGATGTTATTTCCCATAATGTTGAAACAGTTGAAAGATTAACTAAATTTGTAAGGGATAAAAGGGCAGGATATGAAAAAAGTATTAATGTTTTAAAGAAAATAAAAGAGATAAATTCAAAAATTATAACAAAAAGTGGAATAATGATAGGGCTTGGTGAAAATAAAGAGGAAATAATAAAAACGATGGAGGATATAAAAGATGCAGGATGTGAAATAGTAACAATAGGACAATATTTAAGACCAACTAAAAATAATTTGCCTGTTGAAAAATATTATTTACCTTCTGAATTTAAGGAATTTGAAAAAATTGGATATAAAATTGGATTTAAATTTGTTGCATCAGGAGTATTTGTAAGAAGTTCTTATAAAGCAAAAGAAGGATATTTAAAATCTATCTCTTAAATTTTTTCTTCTTCCAAGGTTCTATTATAGAAGGCGCTTCCTCTTTACCTAAAAAATAATCTCTTTTTTTCTTTATTGCTGTTTCCACATAAGATTTTGTTAATGTATAAACATGTTTTTTATTTTTATTTGTTACATAATAAACTTCATTTCCTAAGTTTCCAAATATTATTGAATTATAAGAACCATCCTTCATTTCAACTTCAATAGTTCCCTGTGGCTCAAAAAATCCTGCTTCCTTTGGAGATATTGTATCAATTATATCCATTGCAAATAAATTTCCTATCATCCTTATATAGCCTACTGTTCTTATTGAATCAAGTTTTGTTGTATCATTTTCAAAATAATACTTACCATTCTTTTTCAAAATTACAAAATTATCACCAAAATTATAAGAAACCTTGACAACATCTTCACCTTTAAAATTTGTTATTCTTTTATCTATCCAAGTTCCCTTATACATTGGAAAATCACCTCTTATATATTTTTCAATTAAAACAATTTCATTTTTACCATTAATTCTCACATAGTTTGATGAAAAATCTGGCCCCATTTTACCAACAATTAAATCAACCAATTTTTTACCTTTTTCATTATATGCCCTTATAAAAAGACCATTTTCTTCTTCAACCTGATATAGAGAAAAATCTTTTGGATTTGTTCCAACAATTTCACCTTCAAGATTTTCAAATGCCTTTAAAGTTCTATCCATTCTTGAAGAATCAGTTGGTAAAAAAATTGTATCTTTTACCTGTAAGAACCATTTATTATCCTTTTTAACCAATATAAATTCCTTATCCTTTGATTTCATTTCAATTTTTGAAATTTCAGAAATTTTAAAGTCAGTAATTTTAAGTTTTTTAGGCGTCCTTATCTTTTTTGTCCATGGGGACTCAATAAATATAAAAAGTAAAAGGAGAACAAAAAATATACCACCAAAAATTTTAACATTGTATCTCATTTTTTATCCCTTTTTAAGTTTCCTTCTTTCCCTATAAACAAATCTCAATATTCCTAAAACAACAACAATTATTGCTGTTCCAAATGTATTTCCCCATTTAAATAAATTTTTCTGCCAATCAGAAAGGGGCTTTATTGGTCTTTCAGTTTTTCCCCTTGACCTTATCTCTATCAATTCCTTTCCAAATCCAATTGCATCACATAAATTTAATAAAAACAAAATGTTCTCAGGATACATTTGCAAAAATCTATCATCAATAAATTTTAAATTTGAAACAAAAGCAATTTGAGTTTTATCTTCTGTTTCTTTAATAAACTTTGTTGTATCAACACCTGGTGGAATACTTTCATTTAAAAAGTAAGAACTAAATTTACCAGTTAAAAGTATTGCAAGTTTAAATTGCTCTGTTTTTTCTGGTGGTTTAAAAAATGGCTCTGGCATTAAATTGAAGAAGGATTTTGTGCTCCATGCCTTTTGTGTTGTTGTTATTAAAACAGTAAATTCTTTATCCTTTAAATTTTGTGAAAATGTATCAATTGATGAACACCAAGGAAATACAATATTTTCAAGTTTATTAACAATAGGGCTTTCCTTATTAAAGAATTTTCTAACTGCCTTAACCCAATAAGGATAAGGTATTATAAATGCCATACCTGCTTGAGCAAATGGTGCTGCTTCATGAGAAACATCTTGAATTAAATCCACATTCAATTTAATTCCATAATTTTTAAAAAATTCAACATCCTTTTCCCTTATTGCCCTTGTTTGAAGTTCATCTGTAACATTTACAGGGTCAAGTAGGAAAATTGCCTTTTTACCCTTCATTATAAATTGATCAATGTTATAAAGAGCCATTTTATCAATTTCTTTCCATCCAAGAACAAGCAAAAGATTTATATCCTCTGGAATAAAGTTTGGTGAAACTTCTCTAACAGAATAATGTTTTGAAAGTTCATTTTTATAAATTGTATAGTTTTCCTTTTTATCCTTTGATAAAAACATAACACCAATCTTTACCTCTTCCCTCTTTGAAAGTTTTAAAAGTCTTGAAGTGATTTCATATTCAAGATTTTCAGTGCTTTCAACAACAGGAATAATTTCCCTTTTATCCTTATAAAATATTGCCATTCCAAGAAAACCACCAATCACCTGAAGCTTATCCTTTTCAAATATGTTCATCTGAACCTTCGGAATTCCCATCCTTGTAACCTTTCCTTCAAGCTCCTTATTATCAGCAGGGTCAATAAATTCAAACTTTAATTTTCCCCTTGAATATATCCTGTATTCTTCAAGTATATCTTCAACTTCCCTTTTAATTGGAATAAGATTCGGAGGCAATTTTTTTGAAAAATATGCTTTAACAGAAACAATATCATCAATTTCTGAAAGGACCCTTTTTGTTGATCTTGAAAGTGTATAAATTCTATCTTCTGTTAAATCAACTCTGTAAATGAGTTTCCTTAAAATTAAATTGAGAAGGATTAAACTTCCCATTATAAAAATTAAAGAAAGTATAAAATTTAAATTTTCTCTTTTCATCTTCTCCTATCCATTATCCATATATTCAAATATAAGAAAAATCCTATAAATGAAATATAGTAAATTATGTCTCTTAAATCAATTATGCCTCTTGTTATACTTTCAAATCTTGTTTTTAATGAGAAAAATTTAAATATGTTTATCCAAAAACTTGAAAAATTTGCAATTAAAGCATCTTCACCTGTTATATAAAACAAAAAACAAATTGTAACTGAAAGAATGTATGCAACAATTTGATTCTGTGTAAAACTTGAAAGGGCAAGACCAAGTGAAATATAAGAAGCACCTAAAAATAGTGCCCCTATATATCCTGCAAATGTTGCTCCAAAATCAAGATCACCTATTAAAGAAAGTGTTATTGGAAGTGGAATTGTCAAAATTAAGGAAATTGCAAAGAATGTGAATGCGGAAAGGAATTTACCAAATAAAATTTCATAATCCTTTAAGGGTAAGGTAAACAAAACTTCAAGTGTATTTGATTTCCTTTCTTCTGCCCATAATCTCATTGTAAGACCCGGAATAAAGAGAACAAAAATTATTGGAAAAAGTGAGAAAAGGTCCCTTAATGTTGTTTGAGGGAAAACAAAGAAATTTCTTAAAAAAAGCCATTGGGTCAAAACAAGAAATACAACAAGATATATATACCCTATTGGTGAATTAAAATAACTTTTTAATTCCTTTTTATACAAAGCAAATATTCTTTTCATTCTTCTGTTACAAGTTGCAAAAATATCTCTTCAAGACCATATTTTTCAGAATAAAGTTCATAAATTTTATATTTATTTTGAACACAAAAATCAAAAAATATTTCCCTTGCATCACCTTCCTCAAAAGAAATATTTCCTTCAATAAAATCATCAAAACTTTTTAATGAATAAGATTTAACATCTTTTCTCTCCTTAATTTTTTCTTCAAATTCCCTTTTATTCCCTTTTATTAAGAATTTAACACTTTCCTTTTTCTTTGTCTTTTCTTCAAGTTCTCTTATTTTACCTTCTGCAACAATTTTACCCTTATGAATAATAATTGCTCTTTCACATAGCATTTCAACTTCTGGTAAAATATGGGTTGAAAGAATAACTGTTTTTTCCTTTCCAAGTTCTTTAATAAGATTTCTTATCTCAACAATTTGAGCAGGGTCAAGTCCTGTTGTTGGTTCATCAAGTATTAAAATTTCAGGGTCATGTAAAAGTGCCTGTGCAAGTCCCACTCTTTGTTTAAATCCTTTTGAAAGTTCACCAATCGGCCTATTTAAAACATCTTTTATTCCTGTATCATCAATTACTTTTTCAAATCTTTCCTTAAAGAATTTCTTATCCATTTCCCTTACTTCTCCCATAAAACTCAAATATTCCTTTACTGTTAAATCAGTATATATTGGATTATCCTCTGCAAGATAACCAATTTTCTTTTTAATTTCTTCAGGTTTTTCTAAAACAGATATACC
>CAZUSI010000077.1:0-5968 GCA_964623395.1 uncultured bacterium
ATAAAGGTTAATATAAAGATTAAAATACAAATAAAGGCAAATATCTTTTCTTTTTTTTCAAGTGGCTTAAGACCATCAAGAGGAGGCGGATGTTCAATTCCTAAAAATAAAGGGATTATTGCCCATAAAAACCATCCAGGCCATAAAAATCCCAATGCAAACATTATTGAAACTGTTAATATTGCCACATATTTAACCTTTTTCCCAATTAAAGCATAAATTATATGTCCTCCATCAAGTTGTGATAAGGGAATTAAATTTAATGCAGTTACCCACATTCCTATCCATCCTGCAAATGCCATTGGATGGAGTAGAAGGTCTTTACCTTCTCCTAATTTTGGAGCAAATAAGGATGCAAGAATTTTAAAAATTAATGAATCTCCAAGTGTTAATGCGCCTTTAACTTCTTCAAGGGAAACAGGTTTTGATAATTTTAGTCCAACTATTATAATTGGTAATGCTACAATAAATCCAACTAATGGTCCTGCTCCACCTATAAAAATTAATACTTTTCTTGATGGGACAGGTGATTTCATCTTTATAAAGGCGCCAAATGTTCCAACAAGTGGATGTGGGACAGGTAAAAAATATGGTGGAGATGCCTGAACCTTGAAATGCCTTGATGTTAAAAAATGACCCATTTCATGAGAAAGTAAAATTGTCATTAAAGAAAAGGAAAAGGGAATACCTTTTAATAAATCATAGGGATTTTTAAAGGGATTTGCTCCTGCCTGTATGCTTCCTGCAAATAAAGTTGTTAAAATCGTTAAGAGGAATAAAAGAATTGGTGTTCCATAATTTATTTTTTCTTCTCTTACCTTTGGTAAAATTCCTATTTCAATTTTTCCATTGTCTTTTGAAAAAGAAGGTATAACACCTAAAATTTCAAAATTTTCCTTTATGTATTCTATGGCATAATTTTTTTCAACTATGAAATTACCTACAAAAAATATGCCCCTTCTTGTTTTTTTAATTTCCTCTATTTCAAAAACAGGTTTTAATATTTCAATCAGGGATTCCATTTTGAATTTTTGTTGCCCTTATAACATTTTTTAAAAGCATTGCAACAGTCATAGGTCCAACACCACCTGGAACAGGCGTTATATAAGAGGCAACTTCTTTAACTTCATCAAATTTAACATCTCCTTCAAGTCTATATCCTGATTTTTTTGAAGGATCATCTATTCTATGGATTCCAACATCAATTACAACTGCCCCTTCTTTAACCATATCTTTTGAAACAAGATGATGCTGTCCTGCGGCAACTATTAAAATATCTGCCTGTCTTGTATAGTTTTCAAGATTTTTTGATTTTGAATGGCAAACTGTAACGGTTGCATTTCCAAATTTATCTTTTAATAGAAATATAATAGAGGCAGGTTTCCCAACAATATTACTTCTACCAACAACAACTACATGCTTTCCCTCTGTTTCTATTTTATAGTATCTTAAAAGTTCAAGGATCCCATAAGGTGTTGCAGGTAAAAGGGTTGGTGTTCCCCTTAAAAGCATTCCGAGGTTATAGGGATGAAATCCGTCAACATCCTTTTCGGGCAAAATCGCAATTGAAACCTTATCTTCATTTATATGAGAGGGAAGGGGAAGCTGAACTATTATCCCATTTACACTTTTATTTTTATTCAATTTTTCTATTTCCCTTAAAATTTCTTCTTCAGAAACATCTTCTTCATATTTTAAAACTTCTGCATCAATTCCTATACTTTTCGAAGATTTCTCTTTATTCCCAACATATATAGCTGATGCGGGATTATTTCCAACAAGAAATATTTTTAAAGAAGGAATTATTCCTTTTTCTTTCAATTTTTCAACTTCTTTTTTTAAATTTTCAATTACCCAATTTGAAACTTCTTTCCCATCAAGGAGTTTTGCTGCCATTTTTTTCTCCTTTTAAAATATTTATTTTACCAAATCTTAAAATAAGTATTGTTTTAATTCCATCTTCACTTTCAATAAATTTCTTTTTTTCCAAAAGCAAAATTTTTCTTGCTTCGAGTTCATTTAATTTTTCTAAAAGCTTTTTCTTTTCCATATTCATCTTTATAAAAGTTATAACTCCTCTTTTATCAAAAAAAAGATTTTCCAATAAAAAAAGAATGAAAATCAAATAAATTATTTTAAAAAACCTTCTCAATACCCTTTTAAAAATTCTTTTCCAGAATAAATTGCATTCTTTATTTCCCTTTCAATTTCCAATAATCTGTTATATTTAGAAGTTCTTTCACTTCTTGAAACAGAACCTGTTTTTATCATTCCAGTTCCCATCGCAACAGCAAAATCTGCTATAAATGTATCTTCTGTTTCTCCTGACCTATGGGAAACAACTGTTTTATAATTATTTCTATGGGAAAGATAAATTGCCTCCTGTGTTTCTGTTAATGTGCCTATTTGATTTAATTTTATTAAAACAGCATTTGCACATTTTTCTTTTATCCCTTTTTCAATTCTCTTTTTATTTGTTACAAATACATCATCTCCAACAATTATAATTTTATTTCCAAGTTTTTGAGTTAACATTTTCCATCCATCCCAATCCTCTTCAGCCATTCCATCCTCTATTAAAACAATTGGATAATTTTTAACAAGTTCTTCATAAAAAGATACAAGTTCAGAAGATTTTAATTCTTTTCCTTCAATTTTATATATTCCTTTTTCTTCATCGTAAAATTCAGATGCTGCACAGTCAAGTCCTATACTTATTTCATCAGAGGGCTTATAATTTGCTTTTTCTATTGCCTTAATTATAAATTTTATTGCTTCTTCAGTTTTTTCAATTTGAGGAGAGAAACCACCTTCATCTCCAACGGATATTGATAATTTATTTTCCTTTAAAATTGATTTTAAATTATGGAAAACTTCAGCTGCTGCTCTTATTGCTTCTTTAAATTCCTCAAATCCATGAGGAATTATCATGAATTCCTGTATATCAAGAGGATTATCAGCATGAACACCCCCATTTATAATATTTAAAAGAGGAACAGGTAAAATGTAAGAATTTAATCCTCCAAGATATTTATAAAGGGGAAGATTATAAAAATTTGAACTTGCTCTTGCACAGGCAAGTGAAACACCTAAAATGGCATTTGCTCCAAGATTTGTCTTATTTTCTGTTCCATCAATTTCAATTAATAAATAATCTATTTCCCTTTGAGAAGATGCATCCATCCCTTTTATTTTTGGTGCAATTTTTTCCTCTATATTTTTTATTGCCTTTAAAACACCTTTACCAAGAAATCTCTTTTTATCATTGTCCCTTAATTCAAGTGCTTCATATTTTCCAGTTGATGCTCCGGATGGAATACATGCAGAACCTATTATTCCATTTTCAAGTTCGCAAAAAACCTTTAGAGTTGGATTACCTCTTGAATCAAAAATTTCCATACCATAAACATTTTTAATTATTGGTTTCATAGTTTTATTATAAAGATAGTTTTATTGAATGTTCAATTTACTTTATAATTTTTGGTCTTCAAATTTAAGGAGGTTATATGATTTCAATTTCAATTCCAAAAGAAGAAACATATAGAGGTTCTATAGAAAAAAGGGTTCCATTAACACCTTTTGGAGTAAAAGAATTGAAGGAATTGGATGTTAAAATTTACATAGAAAAAGGAGCAGGAAAAGATATAGGTTTTTCTGATGATGAATATTTAGAAGCAGGTGCAGAAATTGTTTTTTCAAAAGAGGAAGCCTTTAAAAGAGGTGATATTGTTTTAAAAGTAAGTCCACCAAAGGAAAAAGAAATTGAATATCTTTCGAAAGGTCAAACAATCTTTTCCTTTCAGGATATTATGATAGCACCAAAAAAAATTTTAGAACTTTATGTTGAAAAAGAATTAACAGTTATTGGTTTTGAAGGAATTGAAGAAAATGGGATATATCCAATTTTAAGGATTTCTTCTGAAATTGCAGGTAAGCTTGCTCCTCAAATTGCTGGAAGATATTTGGAAATAGGAAAAGGAGGTATTGGTATTTTGATAGGTGGATTAACAGGAATACCACCAGCAGATGTTGTAATAATTGGTGGTGGAACGCTTGGATACTATGCTGCAAGAAGTTTTCTTGGGCTTGGTGCAACTGTTTATGTTGTTGATATAAATACAAGGAGACTTGAAGAAATTGATCTTCTTTTTGATGGAAGAGTAATAACTGCCTATGCAACAACTTCTAATATTGAAAAATTTGTTTCCTTTTCTGAAATACTTATAGGTGCTGTTCAAATTCCAGGTGAAAGGGCACCTATTGTTATTAAAAGGGAAATGCTTAAAAAAATGAAAGATGGCTGTGTATTCATTGATTTTTCAATTGATAGGGGTGGATGTTCTGAAACATCAAGACCAACACCTGATGAAACATATATTTATAAGGAAGAAGGTATTATACATTTTTGCGTTCCAAATGTTCCCTCTTTTGTTCCAAGAACTGCTTCTCATGGATTGAATAATGCTCTTATTCCTTATTTAAAAGAAATGATCAAAAAAGGTGTTGAAAAGGCAATAAAAGAAATTCCTTCTCTTTTAAAAGGAACATATATTAAAAATGGGAAATTTTTAAGAAAATATAAATGGGCAGAGGGTTTTCCAGTTGAAGAAATTCTTTAAAAAGGAGTTGGAATGATAAGTAAAATTTATCATGAAAAAAAGGTTTCTGCTAAAGAGGCAGTTTCTCATATAAAAAGTGGAGATAGAATTTATGTTCCGGGAAATGCAGCAACCCCCTTTACACTTTTAAAAGCTCTTGCAGAAAGAGATGATATTGAAAATATTAAGGTCTATCATGTTCTTTTAATGGGTGAGGACCCTTTTAAAGATAAAAAAGGGAAGATAAGGCATGTAAGTTTATTTGTTGGTCCGGGAGATAGAGAAGCAGTTAATAAAGGAGAATCAGATGCAATTCCTATTCATCTTCATGAAATTCCAAAAGTTATAAGAAATAAAATTGTTGATATAAATGTGACCTTTTTACATACTTCTCCTCCTGATGAACATGGATTTTTATCTCTTGGAGTAGAAGTAGTTTCAACAAAAGCTGCTTTAGAAAGTTCAAAACTTGTAATTGCGCAGGTTAATCCGAATATGCCAAGAACACTTGGTGATTCCTTTGTTCATATTTCAAAAATTAATTATATAGTTGAAGTTGATGATGAGTTACCAGAACTTCCTCAAGGCGGTTTTACAGAAGTTGAAGAAAAAATAGGAAGGTATATAGCAGATTTAATTGAAGATGGTGCAACATTACAACTTGGGATTGGAGGAATTCCAAATGCTGTTTTGTTTTATTTAAAAAATAAAAAGGACCTTGGAATTCATACAGAGATGGTTTCTGATGGAGTTATGGAACTTATACAGAGTGGTGTAATAACCGGGGCGAAAAAAACAATTCATAAAGGGAAAGTTGTATGCACTTTTATTCTTGGAACAAAAAAACTTTATGAATTTGTCAACGACAACCCAGTTTTTGAAATTCATCCTGTTGATTATGTTAATGATCCATTTGTGATTTCTCAAAATGAAAATATGGTTGCTGTTAATTCTGCAATAGAAGTCGACCTTACAGGACAGGTTTGTTCTGATTCAATAGGGACATACATATATTCAGGATTTGGTGGGCAATTAGATTTTATAAGGGGTGCAGGAAGGGCAAAAAATGGAAAACCGATAATTGCTTTACCTTCAACTGCAAAAAATGGTGAAGTATCAAGAATTGTTCCTTATTTAAAAAAGGGAGCAGGTGTTGTAACAACGAGGGCAGATGTTCATTATGTTGTTACAGAATATGGTATTGCTCATTTATGGGGTAAACCTTTAAAGGAAAGAGCAAAAGCATTGATTGAAATTGCGCATCCAAAATTTAGGGAAGAACTTGAGAAAGAAGCATGGGAAAGAAAGTTAATTCCACATCTTTTTTATGTTTCTAAATAATTTTAATGCCCCCGGGGTGACTTGAACAC
>CAZUSI010000078.1:0-5937 GCA_964623395.1 uncultured bacterium
ATATAAGTGTAAGTTATTGGATTCTTAGGAAATTAGATTGATTTTTCATAAACATTTATTTTATAATAATATTCTTAATGGAAAGGATTAATAAAATAATTGATGACTTTTTCAAAAATTTTCCTGAAAACAAAAGAAAAGAAGCAGAAGTTTTTTCCCTTTTTTATGAAATTTTACCCTTAAAACATAAAAATTATTTAAAAATTGAAGATGTAAGGGATGGAATTATTTTTCTAAAAACCCCTTCACCTTTTGTAAAAAATGAAATTTTTTTTATAAAGGATGAAATTATTAATAAAATAAATGAAAAAATTGGTGAAAGTTTTATAAAAGATATAAAAATAAGGAGAGGTAAATGAAGGAAGAAAGATATGATTCTTCAAAAATTCAGGTTCTTCCAGGTCTTGAAGGAGTAAGGAGAAGACCAGCAATGTATATAGGTGATGTTGGGAAAAGGGGGCTTCATCATCTTATATTTGAAATTGTTGATAACAGTGTAGATGAAGCACTTGCCGGTTTTTGTTCAAAAATTGAGGTTATTTTACATAAAGATAATTCCTGCACTGTATCAGATAATGGAAGAGGGATTCCTGTTGATTTACATCCTGAACTTAAAAAGCCAGGTGTTGAAATTGTAATGACAACTTTACATGCGGGAGGAAAATTTGATGAAAAAGTTTATGTGATTTCAGGAGGTCTTCATGGTGTTGGTGCATCTGTTGTTTGTGCTCTCTCAGAATATATGAAGGTTTGGGTTAAAAGAGAAGGAAAAATATGGTATCAGGAATTCTCAAGGGGTTATAAAGTGACTGAACTTAAAGAAGTCGGAGAAACAAAAGAAAGGGGAACTTCTATAAGATTTAAACCAGACAAAGAGATATTTAAAAAAATAGATTTTGAATACGAAATGGTTAGGGATAGACTTTTGGAACTTTCTTTCCTTGTTGATAATGTTGAAATAATATTGAAGGATGAAAGAACAAAAAAGGAAGAAGTTTTTAGAAATAAAGGGGGGCTTGTTTCCTTTATCAATTATCTTGATGAAGCAAGAAATCCAATATGTGAACCCTTTTATTTTAAAGAGGAAAAAGATGGAGTTATAATTGAAATTGCAATGGAATATAATGATTCATACCTTGAAAATATTTTAAGCTTTGTGAATACTATAAATACCCATGAGGGAGGAACCCATGTTTCTGGTTTTAAATCTGCTCTTACAAAATGTTTAAATGATTTTGGGAAGAAAAACGGATATTTAAAAGAAGGTTTTCTATTACAGGGTGAAGATACAAGAGAAGGTCTTACTGCTGTAATTCATATAAAAATGAGAAACCCTCAATTTGAAGGGCAGACAAAGACAAAACTTGGAAATAGCCATATAAAAGGGATTGTTGAATCAGTATTTTATGAAAAATTTTATAGATATTTAGAAGAAAAACCAAGGGATGCAGAAAGAATAATTCAAAAAGTTATTTTAACAGCAAGGTCAAGAGAGGCAGCAAGAAAAGCAAGAGAACTTGTTAGAAGAAAGAGTTTTTTAGAATCTGATGCTCTTCCTGGAAAACTTGCTGATTGTATTTCAAAAAATCCTGCGGAAAGTGAACTTTTTATAGTTGAAGGTGAATCTGCTGGTGGAAGTGCAAAACAGGCAAGGATGAGAGAATTTCAAGCAATTTTGCCATTAAAGGGTAAAATTTTAAATGTTGAAAAGGCATCAATGGAAAAGATATTAGCAAATGAAGAGATAAAAGTTTTATTTCAGGCAATAGGAACAGGATTTGGAGAAGAAGAATGTGACCCTTCAAAAGCAAGGTATCATAAGATAATAATAATGACTGATGCTGATGTTGATGGCTCTCATATAAGAACTCTTCTTTTAACACTTTTTTATAGATATTTAAGACCTTTAATAGAAGCAGGTTATTTATATATAGCACAACCACCTTTATATAGAGTTCAAAAAGGTAAAGATGTGTATTATGTTTATACAGAAGAAGAATTGGAAAAAATTTTGAAAAAACTTGGAGAGAAGGGGGTAATAGTTCAAAGATTTAAAGGACTTGGTGAAATGAATCCTGAACAATTATGGGAAACAACAATGAAACCTGGAAAAAGAATTTTGAAAAGAGTTACTCTTGAAGATGCTGCACAGGCAGATAGATTGTTCTCAATTCTTATGGGTGATAAGGTTGAACCAAGAAGGAAATTTATTGAAGAAAATGCAAAAAAGGTTCAGGTTCTTGATATTTAAAAATTGAAATTATCAATAGTAATTCCAGTATATAATGAAAAGGGTTATATTGAGAAGGTAATAAAGATGGTTCAGGATGTTAAATTGAATTATCCTATTGAAAAGGAAATTGTTGTTGTTGATGATGGTTCAAATGATGGGACAAGGGAAATTTTGAATAGATTAAAAGAAGAAAAGGATTTGAAAATAATATTTAATGAGAAAAATATGGGTAAAGGATATGCTTTAAGAAAAGGATTTGAAAATTCAACAGGAGATATAATTGTGATTCAAGATGCAGATTTGGAATATGATCCAAATGATTGGAATGAAATGTTAAAACTTATTTTAGAGGATAAAGCAGATGTTGTTTATGGTTCAAGATTTTATGGAAAGCCACATAGGTGCCTTTATTTTCACCACTATTTAGGAAATAAATTAATCTCCTTTTTAATAAATTTTTTATGTGATATAACACTTTCTGATATTGAAGTATGTTATAAAATGTTTAAAAGAGATGTTTTAAAGGATATTAATTTAAAACAAAATGATTTTGGTTTTGAAGTTGAATTTACCGTTAAAGTAGCAAAATCTAAAAAATGGAGAATATATGAAACAGGGATAAGTTATTATGGAAGAACATATAAGGAAGGGAAAAAGATAAGATGGAAGGATGGATTTAAGGCATTATGGTATATTTTTAAATATAGATTTTTTAATTAACAAGTTCTTCAATTTCAGAAATAAAAATTTTTGGTGTTTTTGTGCTTATAATTAAATTCTTTTGAATATAATATTTTCCTCCAAGTGGGTCTTCTGGTATTGAATTTATATATTTTTTATAAACCATTTCATTAAGATTTTTTGGCAACCTTTTTTCATTTTTTATAAATTCCCTTAAAGCTTTATTTAAATCCCTTAAATGTATTTTATGTAATGTTGATTTTATATAAGAAAGTGCTATATTCTTTTCAAATTCATTTTTTGAATTTCTATAAAGCTCATCCCATAAAATAAGTGATAGTTCAAGTTTTTTCAATTTTTTATAATAAACAAAAGCAGCCCATCTATATGCGCTTTCAGGTGCGCCTGGTTTTTTTGAAGATAATCTAAAATATTTTCCTGCCTTTTCATAATCCTTAAAAAATGTATAATTTAAAAAACCAAGCCAGAAATAATATTCCCAATTTATAGGATTATTATAAATCCCTTTTTTCATCAATTTTTCACTCTTTTCCCTATCTTTACAATCATGAGCAAGTAAAACAGATCCAAATGTATAAGCATGTAAAAATTTCTCATCAAGTTCTGTTAAGACATCAATTATTTGATATAAATATGGGAATTTTTTATCTGTTTGGAGGTGATGACCATAATATTGAATAAAATTTAGCCATAAGAAATCTGCAAATGAATTTTTTTCTCCAAGAAATAAATATTTTAAAATTTTTCCTTTTGGTAAATAAATTATTTCTTCTGCTTTTTCCTTTACTTTTCTTATTTCTTCAAGACGATATTGAATATTAAAAATTAAAAATAATAAGAGTAAAATATAAAAGAATTTTTTCATTTGAATTCCCTTTTTTCAAAAATTATCTGTGATAAGAATAAAAGAAAAATTATATAAATAATTCCATAAGAGGTTGAAAAGATAAAATAGTTCATTTCAGGTAGTTCCTTATAAACTATTTTTGCTCTTATATTAAAATTTTCAAGATTTGGGAGAATATAGTATAAAAAATAAGAAATTATTTTTAAAAATTTTAATTTTGAAATTTCTGCAAATTCCTTTAAAGATTCTATTAAATGCCCTATTATATAAAAGGAAAAACCTGCAAATGATGAAAAAAGGGAAGAGGAAAATGAGGAGAAAAAAACTAAGATTCCTGTCATAATTCCTATTTCAAATATAAAGGGATAAATTGCTAAGAAAATTGTTGGGTCAAATTTTCTTTCTAAGAAAAAAATCAAAATTTCAAGAAATATTGACATTCCAATTGTACTTAATAAACTTATTAAAAGAAGACCGAAAAATTTCCCAATTATTATATATTTTCTTTTAATTGGAGATGCAATTGTTAAATAAATTGTTCTTCTTTCAATTTCTTTATGAATAATTGTTCCTCCTGAAATTATTATAATAATTATGTTTAAATTGAATATTCCTGAAAGTCCAAAATCCCTTAATATTTTACTCTGCTCACCAACTGAAAGGGGAAATAAAAAGAAAAAGGCGCAAAGTAAAATAAACCCAAAAATAAGAATTATTAAAAATATTTTTTGTCTTACTGATTCACGAAATGTATTTAAGGAAACTGCTATTAATCCCTTCAATTTTTAAGGCAATATCAAAGGTAAAGGACCTTTTGAACCATATGCTTTTATTTTATAAAAATTTGCAGGTTCTCCTTCATTTGTAATTTCTCCGTTTTCCTTATATCCTGTATAATAGGTGCAACCTGATGGTGGAACTGGTTCAGGTTCAAAAAGATTATCAATTGCCTTTTGAGAAGGAATAAAAGGATTTTTAAAATTTGAATGGGGTAAAAGTAAAGCATTTTCAGGAAAAGGTGGAATTCTTATTCCACCTGCAATTGATTTTTCATTATCAGGAGGTGGAATTCCATCTTTTAAATCACCTGTTTTTGTATCAATTCCACCAGGATAAATCCCATCAGTTATTATAGAATAATATTCAACAACTGTATGTAATATATGCATATTTTCTTTCAAACTTGCATCTTTTGCCCTATTTACCATTTTTATAAAATTTGGAATACTTATTGTAACTAAAATTCCTATAATAACTATAACTATTAAAAGTTCAACAAGTGTAAATCCTCTTTTCATTTTTTGTTATTTTTAAAAATATTTCTTCAAGTGAAAAAAGTTCCTCTTTAACTGAAATTATTTTAACATTTTCAAAGGAAAGCAATTTTTTAAGAACATCTTCAACTTCATGAGGTAAAACCCTTAAAATATATTCATTACCCCTTTTTTCAAAACTTAAATTTAAGTCGTTAATATTTTCAATATCTAAATTACGAACAACAATTAAAACCCCTTTTACCTCTTCCTTTAATATTTCATTTAAAGAGCCTATTTTTATTATTTTTCCATCACATATTATTCCTATTTTATCACATATTTCTTCAACATCAGGAAGAATATGGGAAGAAAAAAATACTCCTTTACCATTTTTCTTTTGCTCATATATTAAATCCTTTATTTCCTTTCTTCCAATTGGATCAAGACCTGAAAGTGGTTCATCAAGGATTAAGATTTCAGGATCAGGAATTAAAGCATTTGCAATTCCAATTCTTTGAAGCATTCCCCTTGAATATGTCCTAATCATTTTTTTTCTATCTTTATAAAGTCCAACCTTTTCCAGTAAATATTTAATTCTTTCTTTTTTTTCCTTTTTAGGAATATCATATAACTTAGCAGTATAATCTAAAAATTCCTCACCAGTTAAATGTTCATAAAAATATGGTTGTTCAGGCAAAAATCCTATTCTTTTCCTTATATTTTCATCCTTAGGAGAACAGTTTAAAATTTTCACAATTCCTCTATCAGGATTTAAAAGACCAACAATTATTTTTATAGTTGTTGTTTTACCAGCACCATTAGGTCCTAAAAATCCAAATATCTCATTTTTATTTAAAGAAAAAGAAATATCTTTTAAAATTAAAATTCTTGAAAATAAA
>CAZUSI010000079.1:0-5564 GCA_964623395.1 uncultured bacterium
TAACAGAAAGATATATGATTAAAGGATTAATTGCAGGAGCAGTAAAAGCATAAAACTACTAATTATAATTTTATTTTATATAATTTGTGAATTAAAGTTTTATGATAAATTCGATTAAGAAAATATTTATATTCTATAAATAGCTTTTGTTTCTAATTTTCTATTCAATTAAGAGGCATTAAAAAGATAATAATTTAATATTAAAACAAATTTTTAAATTGTCATTTTTCAATTTAAAACAAATAAAAATAGAAATAGAAGACTTTTTATAAAAAAGCAAGAAGCTAAGAATAATACTAAAATAAAGTTTTATTAAACGATATAACATTATGAATCAATATTTAGAGCATTAATAAATTGATTTGAGAAGCTAGCAATAATTAATAATAGCTTTTTCAATAAGAATTACTGACTTTTAATAAATTTTAGTTAACCTTATTTTTAAAATCTTGAAGAAAAACTAAAATATTGCTTTTTTATTTTTAAATAAAGGATATGTGCCCAAGAATTGTTAAAGCAGCTATTATAGGAACTGGTTTTATGGCTAAAACTCATTTAGAAGCTTGGCGATTAGTTAAAGATGGGACTGCTACTGTAATTGTTAGTAGAACATATGAAAAAGCAAAGCAATTAGCTTCAAAATATGGTTTAGAAGCTTCAGGAGATATTAAAGAGATATTAAAAAGAGATGATATAGATATTGTAGATATATGTGTGCCTACCTATTTACATAGAGAATACGTAGAATTAGCAGCAGAAAATAATAAGCATATACTCTTAGAAAAGCCTATAGCAACAACATTAGAAGATGCTGATAAAATAATATCAGTAACTCATAAATTTAATGTTAAACTTATGGTAGCACATGTCTTACGATATTTCTCTGAATATATTGAAATTAGGAAGAAAATTTTAGATGGTGCGATTGGCGATCCAAAACATATCAGAGCCTTTAGAAAAAGCACATTTCCATTATGGGCAGATTGGTTTAAAGATATTGAAAAAAGTGGAGGAGTAATAATTGATTTAGCAATTCATGATGTAGATTTCTTAAGATGGTGTTTAAAAGATGGTATTAAGAGTGTTTATTGTAAAGAAGCTAAAATAAGAAATAATTATAATATTAATGATCATGCGTTAATTATTCTTAAATTTAATAATGGTTGTGTAGCACATATTGAAGCTGCATGGTCTCTTCCAAAAGCAGCTCCATTTATGATGGGAATTGAAATATATGGAACAAAAGGTATGATTAATTATAATAATAGAGAGAATTTACCAATAACCATTATTACAGATTCAGAAATTGAAAATCATAGTCCAGATACGCTCACATATTCACCAGCAATTCTTCCATTTCCAATAGATCCTTATTATAGAGAAATCCAAGATTTTGTAAACCATATAATAGAAGATAAAGAACCTCCTATTCCTCCAGAAGAAGCAAAAAAGTCTCTAGAAATTTGTTTAGCAGCTCTTAAATCTTCAAAAGAGCATAAGGAGGTCATATTTTAATGAATAAGCAAACTATAAAGAAAGTTAGAATTGGAATAGCCAGTTTTGCACATCCACACGCAGAAAGTTATGCAAATGCTTTGAAGCAACTTGAAAATGCCGAATTATGTGGCATATTTGATGATAATATATCTAGAGGAAAAGCTAAAGCAGATTATTATAAAACAAATTTTTACTCATCTTTTAATGAAATGTTAAGAAAAGAGAAACTTGATGCAATAATAATAACATCTGAAAACATGAAGCATGCTGAACAGGCTATTACAGCTATGGAAGAAGGAATAAATGTTTTATGCGAAAAACCTATAGCAACAACATTAGAAGATGCTGATAAAATGTTATCTACTGTGAATAAAAGTGGTGTTATTTTCCAAACATGTTATGTTATGAGATATCATCGAATAGCTCTCACTGTTAAAGAATTATTAGAATCTGGAAAAATAGGAGATATATCATTAATTGTAGGAACAAATAAACTTAATATAGATCGTATTCTTATAGAACCTTGGTTTACTATTCCAGAATTATCAGGAGGAGGGGCTATAATGGATCATACAGTACATTTAGCTGATTTAATGAGATGGTTTTTGAAAGAGGAGGCAAAGTGTGTCTATACTAAAATTGGAGATAATATATTCCCTCAACTTAAAGTTGAAGATAATTTCTTCACAATTATAGAATTTGATAAAGCTATAGGTTCGATAGATGGAAGTTGGTGTATGCCAAGTGGATATCCAACATGGGGTGATGTAACAATGACTATTTATGGTAATGAAGGAACAATATTCATGGATGCTTTTAAACAAAATATAACTTTAATTTCTTCAAAAGAAAAAGTAAATACTGTTGAATGGCATTATTATGGATGTAATGCAGACTTAGAAATGATAAAAGATTTTATTGAATGCATTATTGATACTTCACGTAAACCTCGTGCAACAGCAATAGATGGAAGACAAGGAGTTGAAATAACGATTGCAAGTTATCTTTCAGCAAAAAAATGTGAACCAATAAAACTACCACTTTAATTTAATTAAGCACCCTTAACAGCTCCAAATGTTAATCCTTTTACTAAGTGTTTTTGAATAAGCAATAGGAATATCACACTTGGAAACATACCAACAACCATAGCTGCTGCTATTTCTCCATATCTTATCGTATGTTGAGTGACAAATTGTGATGCAACAACATTAATTGTTACAGCATTTTTTAATGTAAAGAGAAGCGCAAATAAATATTCTGACCATGTCATTATGAAAGTTAATATTCCTGCCGCAACCAAACCTGGTTTACTAAGAGGGAAAGTTACATGCGATATAACTTGATATCTGCTGCATCCATCAATAATAGCAGCTTCTTCAATTTCTATTGGGATCTCTAATATAAAACTTCTTAAAAGGAAAATTGCTAATGGCATATTAAAAGCTAAGTAAACTATAACCAAACCCATTATAGTATCATTTAATCCTAACATATAAAGTAGTATAAGCAAAGGAATAGCAAATACTATTGGAGGTAAAAGTCTTATTGAAAGGATATATGAACTTAAAGAACCACCAAACTTAAACCTTGCAAGAGCATAAGCTGCTGGAAAACTTATTAATAAAACTAAGAATGTTGTAAATAACGTAACTAAAAGACTATTCATTAATCCTTTAATAAATGCGTATCCAGGATTAAAGAAAATATTGAAATAATTAACTAAACTATAATGAAAGCCAAGGAATTGTCCTGCTAATATTGCTCCATAATCTCTAAATGATGTCCAAATAACAAATATTACAGGCCCACCAAAGAATAATAAAATCATGCTTATAATAAAAATTGTTATTAATTTATTTAAAATTTCCATGCTATATCACTTTTTCCCTCCTCATATACTTTAAAGCAAAACTTATAACAATTGTAGCAAGATAAAGGAATAAAATTGTTGCTGCTGCAGCTAATCCGAAATCCCCACGTATAAGAGCAAGTTTAAATATATAAACACTTAAAGTTGTTGTTGAAATTCCTGGTCCTCCACCAGTCATAACATATATCGTATCAAATGTTTTAAGAGCATCCATAATTCTAAATACTAAGATTACTATAAGTGTACGTTTTAGCATAGGTAATGTTATATATCTAAATAATTGCCATTTTGATGCTCCATCAACTATTGCCGCTTCCATTGGCTCTTTAGGAAGAGCTTGAACAGCTGCGTATAAAACAATGAACACAAATGGAGTCCATTGGATAACATCTACCCATATTAATGTAATTAAAGAAGATGCAAAATCTTTAAAAAAATGAAATGTTATTCCTAATTGCCTTAAAATAAATGGGACTATACCAACAAATTCATTAAGCATAAGTTTCATCATTATTCCAAAGAGAGCTGGAGCTATTCCTAATGGTATTAGTATAAATGATATTATAAACCTTTTACCTTTGAGAGGCCTATCAAAATAAATTGCCATAAATAAACCTAAAAACAATTCGATTGTTGTTACAATAATCATAAATAATATACTAAATCTTAAAGAATACCAAAAATCTGCTCCAAATATAATTTCTAAATAATTCCCTATGCCTGAAAATTCTGGATGCCAAAAATTCACTATAGTCATTTTATGAGCACTCATATAATATGCAAATATAAGTGGAAATATCGTTACTCCAAAAAGGATGATTATTACTGGTGCGATTAATATTTTAGGTATTAGCTTTTCATTTGATATAAATTTCTTTAAAAAAAATAAAGGAGAAAATGGTTTAGGATTTCTTGAGTAATTCAAGCATTTCTTTTTTAGCATCTTTTAATGCCTCTTCAGGTGTTTTTGTTCCTACCAAAGCTGAATTTATGTTTCTAGTTAATATATCATGCAAAGGAATAAGTTGTGCATGAGTTGTCATAGCCCAACCATCTCTATAAATGTCTGCTAATTCTGGAATTTCTGTTCTAATTTTTTGAGCAATAGGATTGTATAATATAGCTGTGCTCCCTGTAAATCCACCATTTTTAAGATATTCCATTTGGAACTTAAATGTTGTCATAAATGCTAACCATTTAAAAGCGGCTTCTTTCTTTTTTGAATACTTATTAAGTCCTGGACCATGAACATGTATTTCAGATCTGCCTGGTCCATCTTTTCCTGGTACTGGAGCAGCCCCTATTTTATCATAAACAAGTGGCGCTTTATTTGGATCTCTTAATTCACCTAAAGCAGCATTCCACTGTAATGCCATAGCTACTTTGCCTGCTGCTAATGCTGCATTTGTTTCAGCATATTCATAATCTACTGAATCTGGTGGTGAAAGCCCTTCTTTATACATTGTAACATAAATATCTAAAACCTTTATTGCTGTTGGGCTATCTAAGCTTTCAACAAATTCAACTTCTCTTCCAGGCTCAAAAGGAACTCCACCATAAGAAACATAAAGGTCTACCCAGAAATATGAATTAAACCATATATTCTTTCCTTGTATAGCAAAACCATAATCAGTTTGTGAAGCTGGATTGTATTTCTTTGTAAATTTCCTAGCCATTTCTACCATTTCATCTAAAGTCTTAGGAGGCTCTGGTATTAGATCTTTCCTATACATAAGTAGGCTTGTATTCATATCAGTTGGTATTCCATAAAGTTTTCCATTTACTCTAAACGCATCTAATGCAGCTTTTACATAATGGTCTAAGCTGTATGGATAAACTTCTGGATTAGCGAACCATTCATCTAAAGGTTCAAGATGCTCGTATACTCTACCAACTGTATAAGCCATCCATACTATATCAGGCTCGGGTGATTTTGCTAATAAAAGACTTGCAACTTTCTCAAAATGTTCAGCTCTTCCAAATAATGTTAGTTCAACTTTCACTCCAGTTTTTGGGGTCATATACTTGTTCCACCAATCAACTATTGGTACAACAGCATCACTTTCAGGTCCAGGGAACCAATTTAGAGTTATAGTAGTTATTGCAGGTGCTGCTGTTTGAGTAACAGTTGTAGTGACGGGAACAGTTACTGTTCTTTCAACACCTGGTGCGGTTACAGTTTCTTTAATCACTTCAG
>CAZUSI010000080.1:0-5340 GCA_964623395.1 uncultured bacterium
CAAGATCCAAAATTATTTCACCTTTTCTCCCTTTTCCAAAAATTTCAAAGGCAATGTTTTCAAGTTCTTTCAAAATAACACTATCAATCCCTCTTGCACCTGTTCCTTTTTCCAATGCTTTATCTGCTATAAAATCTTTTACCTTTTCTTTTATCTTTAATTCAAAACCCTCTAATCTAAATTCATTTTTTATCTTTTCTATTTTTAAATCAAGAATTTCCTTTAAAGTTTTTTTATCAAGGGGTTCAAAAGGTATAATTCTTTGAAACCTTGCGATAAGTTCTGGTAAAAATCCATATTTAAAGAAATTATAAATATCCTCTTCTTCACCTTCAAGTTTATATGCAATTACATTTCCTTTTTCATCATATTCTTTTAAAAATCCAGCACTTTTTTCAATCAATTTTTTTGAAAAACCACTAAAAGCACCAAGAGCAACAAATAAAATTTCAGAAGTATTTATTTTCCCAATAATTCTTGTATCTTCACCATATTCAAACATTCCATGTTCTAATAGTTTCAATAATTCCCTTTGAACACCATAGCCTGAAACATCTTTTTGTGTTCCTGCTCCTGCAAATCTTAAATTACTTTGTGCCCCTGCTATCTTATCAAATTCATCAATAATTATTGCACCAATTTGAGCAAGATATTTATTTCCACTTGCTGCTTCTATTAATTTATAAGGAATATTTATTACATTTTCTCCAACATATCCCGTTTCACTATACTTTGTTATATCAATAATTACATAGGGAATTTTTAAAATTTTTCCAAAAAGAAGTTCCATTATATAAGTTTTTCCGCATCCTGTTGGTCCCATAAATATATAATTAACTTTTTCCGGAAGCATATGAGGAGGAATTTTATTTACATAAATCATTTTTATTCTTCTTAAATGCCTATAAACTGCCACACAAACCATTTTTCTTGCTTCCTTTTGCCCCCTATATCCTTCTCTTTCTAAAAGATTGTATAAGTCCTCTGGATTATAATCAGGAATATTTCTTATAAATTTTTCAAACTCTTCTCTTTTTAAAGCATCAATTTCCTTTCCTGCTTTATAAAACTCAAAAATTAATTCATCCCCCCATTTATTCGTATTTTTCATTTTTCAAAATCTCCTCTAAAATTTTTTTATGTATTTCAAAATCCTCATCAGTATATAAAACAAACCTTATTCTTTTTACATATTTTAACTGCGGTATAATTTCAATTATTGTCTTAAAAGCAATTCTTGCTGCCTCTTTAACCGGATATCCGAAATAACCTGTTGAAATTGCGGGAAATGCAATTGAATCTATCTTATATTCTTCTGCAATTTTCAAGGCATTTTTATAACATTCTGAAAGTATCTTATCTTCTGGTTTATCTATTCCATAACGAGGACCAAGACAATGTATCACATATTTATTTGGTAAATTATAACCACCTGTTAAAACTGCCTCCCCCGGTTTTATTGGAGCAAATTTTTTACATTCCTCATAAAGAAGAGGTCCTGCTGTCTTATGAATTACACCTGCAACTCCTCCACCTGGTTTAAGTTCCGCATTTGCAGCATTTACAATTGCTGTAAATTCTGGCTGATTTACTATATTTCCTTTAACACATTCAATTTTAACACCTTTTATTTTTATTTCCATAATTTAATTATATTGATTTTTATTGAAAAAAGTCAAAGTTTTGGATTATAATTGAATTATTATGAGAGATTTTCTATTTGATGAAATTTTTGAAGAAATGAGAAGCACTTTGAAAGAATTTTTTTCCTATAAAAATGTGGAGACAATAAGACCCCCTGCAAATATTAAGGAAACTGAAAATAAATTTATTATTGAAATACTTTTACCAGGTGTTAAAAAGGAAGATATAAAAATAAAAATAGATGAAGACAATATTATGATAGTTGAAGGAGAAACTCATTTAGAGGAAGAGGAAATTGTTTGTTATCATAGACTTGAATGGTCTTTAAAAAAATTTAGAATAAAATTTGAGCTTTCAAAAGAACTTGATTTGTCGCAAATTGCATCAGTTTTAAAAGACGGAATTTTAAAGATAATTATTCCTAAAAAAGAGAAAAAGATAATTGAATTAAAGATTGAATAAAAATGGAAGAGATTAAAATACCAAAAATTTTAAATATTTTACCTATAAAAGGTGGGGTTATCTTTCCAAATATGACAGTTCCAATGGCTGTTAAGGAAAAAAATATACATGAATTGATTGACGATGCTTTGAAAAAAGAAAAACTTATCCTTACAGTTCTTCAAAAGGATGAAAATGTTGAAAATCCAAAATTCAAGGATATATATTCTGTTGGAACAGTTGGCTTAATTTTGAAAATGCTAAGAGCACCTGATGGAACAATGAGATTGATAATTCAAGGGATTAAAAGGGCAAGAATCAAAAAAGCTTTAAAAGAAGAACCTTATCTTGTTGCTGAAATAGAAGAAATTGAAGATATTATTAAAACAAAAAATGAGAAGGAAATAGAAGCATTGAGAACAAATGTTCTCGGTCTTTTAAAAGAAATAGTTCAAAACATTCCTTATATTCCAGAAGATTTTTTAATAATAGCAATGAACATTACCGAACCAGGAAAACTTGCTGATTTTGTTGCAGGTTATATGCAATTTCCTAATGAAGAAAAACAAAAAATTCTTGAAACACAAGAAGTTCTTGAAAGATTAAAAAGTGTTCTAAAACTTTTAGCACAGGAAAAAGAAATAATATCTCTTTCTCAAAAAATAAGGGAAGAGATAAGTGAAAAAATTGATAAACAGCAGAGAGAATATTATTTAAGAGAGCAACTCAAAGCAATACAAAAAGAGCTTGGAGAAATTGATGAAAGAACAAAAGAAGTTGAAGAACTTAGAAGGAAAATAGAGAGCGCAAAAATGCCTAAGGAAGTTGAAGAAATTGCTTTAAAAGAACTTGCAAAACTTGAAAGAATACCACCAGGTATGCCTGAATATACTGTTGTTAGAAATTATCTTGACTATCTTATTGAATTACCATGGTCAAAAGAAACAGAAGATAATCTTGATTTAAAAAGGGCAAGAAAAATACTTGATGAAGACCATTTCAATCTTGAAAAAGTAAAGGAAAGAATACTTGAGTTTCTTGCAGTTAGGATTTTGAAAAAAGGAGATGTAAAAGGACCTATATTATGTTTTGTTGGTCCCCCGGGTGTTGGAAAAACTTCTCTTGGAAAATCAATTGCAAGAGCACTTGGAAGGAAATTTATAAGAATGTCTCTTGGGGGAATAAGGGATGAAGCAGAGATAAGAGGACATAGAAGAACATATGTGGGAGCATTGCCCGGAAGAATAATTCAGGGAATAAGGCAGGTAGGAACAAAGAATCCTGTTTTTATGCTTGATGAAATAGATAAAATAGGTATTGATTTTAGAGGAGACCCTTCCTCTGCACTTCTTGAAGTTCTTGACCCTGAACAAAATTATTCCTTTTCTGACCATTATCTTGAAGTTCCTTTTGATCTTTCAAAAGTATTCTTTATTGCAACAGCAAATACAACCCATACAATCCCCCCTCCACTCTTAGATAGGATGGAAGTAATTGAAATTCCAGGATATATTGAATATGAAAAGATTGAAATTGCTAAAAAATATTTAATTCCAAAAGAAATTCAAGCAAATGGGCTTTCAGAATTCAAAATTGATTTTGATGAAAAGGCAATAAAAAAGATAATAATAGAATATACAAGGGAAGCAGGTTTAAGAAATCTTGAAAAGAAAATAGGAACAATTTTAAGAAAGATCGCAGTTGAAATTGCAGAAGGGAAAAAATTTAATGAAATAAAAATAGAAGAAAAAGATGTTGAAAAATATCTTGGACCTCCTATTTTCTTTTCGGAAACAAAAATAAGAGGTGGAATTCCTGGAATTGCTACAGGGCTTGCATGGACACCGGTAGGTGGAGAAATACTTTTTATAGAAAGCACAAAAATGCCTGGTGGAAGAAATTTAATTTTAACAGGACAACTTGGAGAAGTTATGAGAGAAAGTGCACAGGCTGCCCTTTCAATAATAAGAAGTAAAGCAGAAAAACTTGGTATTGAAAAGGATTTTTGGAATAAATATGATATACATATACATGTTCCTGAAGGAGCAGTTCCAAAAGATGGTCCTTCTGCAGGAATTACTATCTTAGTTTCTCTTGTTTCTCTTTTAAAGGAAAAACCAATAAATCCTGAAATTGCAATGACAGGCGAAATAACATTAAGGGGAAAAATAATGCCTGTTGGTGGAATAAAGGAGAAAATTCTTGCTGCAAAAAGAGCAGGAATTAAAGAAATAATACTTCCTAAACTGAATGAAAAAGATTTATCAGAAATTCCAGAATATGTTAAAAAGGATTTAAAATTTTATTTTGTTGAAAATGTTGATGAAGTTTTAAAAATAGTTTTTGGAAATAAAAAAAGGAGGAAAAATGATTGAAGGAGTTATAACAGCACTTGTCACCCCTTTTAAAAATGGAAAAATAGATGAAAAGGGTTTTGAAAAATTGATTGAATTTCAAATAAAAGAAGGTGCTGATGGTGTGCTTATTGCAGGAACAACAGGTGAGAGTGCAACATTAAAGGACGAAGAAAAAGAATTTCTTTTTAAAAGAGCAAAGGAAATTGCAAAAGATAGAATAAAGATAATTGCTGGTTGCGGAACAAATGACACAAGTAAATCAATTGAACTTGTTAAAATTGCTGAAAAGGCAGGTATTGATACCTTTTTACTTGTTTGTCCTTATTACAATAAGCCAACACAAGAGGGTTTATATAGACATTTTGGAGAAATAGCAAAAAATACAAATGGAAAAATAATTTTATACAATGTTCCTGGAAGAACATCTTCAAATCTTGAACCAAAAACTGTTAAAAGATTAGTAGATGATTTCAACAATATAATTGGAGTTAAGGAAGCATCAAAAAATTTAGACCAAATGATGGAATTATATGAACTTGTTGGAAATAAAATTTCACTCCTTTCAGGAGATGATTCATGGACATTTCCTCTTTTAACTCTTGGATATAAAGGTGTTATTTCTGTTTTATCAAATATTATAATAAAACCTATTAAAGAAATGATTAAATATGTAAAAGAGGGAAAAATAGAAGAGGCAAAAAAAATTCATTATAAATATTTACCCCTTATGAAAGATTTATTTATTGAAACAAATCCTGTTCCTTGCAAAACAATTATGGAAATACTTGGATGGATAAATAGTGAAGTAAGATTGCCACTTTCCCCTTTAAAAGAGGAAAATAGAAAAAAAATTGAAGAAACTTTGAAAAAATATAATTTCCCTGATTTTTAATTCTTA
>CAZUSI010000081.1:0-5262 GCA_964623395.1 uncultured bacterium
AATTTAAAATTTGAAAAATATTTTAAAAGATTTAAAAAGAATTTTACCTTTAAAAAGAATAGTTTATGATGAAAGGAAAATTGTTTATAATTATGATGCAAGTTCCCTTTATGGTAAAAATATTTTAACCTGTTTTCCCTTAAATAAAATAGAAGTTTCAAAAATTTTAAAATATTCAAGTAAATATGAAATTCCCTTATATATAAGAGGAGCAGGAACTGGTAAATCAGGCGGCTCAATCCCCCTTTATAATGGTATTGTATTATGCACCCTTTTAATGAATAAAATAAAAGAAATAAATTTTAAGGAAAGGAGGATAAAAGCTCAAGCAGGTGTTATAAATAATGAAATTAAAAAAGTTTTGGGTAAAAATTTTTTTTATCCTCCTGACCCACAAAGTTATGAAATTTCAACAATTGGAGGAAATGTTGCAACAAATGCAGGTGGCCCAAATTCCTTAAAATATGGAACAACAAAAGATTATGTTCTTAAAATAGAATTTGTAACTGGAACTGGTGAAATATTAAAGCTTGGTAAAGAAACACAAAAATTTGTAATGGGATACAATATAAAAGATTTTGTTTTATCTTCTGAGGGAACAATTGGTGTTATTACAGAAATTGATTTAAAATTCTTACCAAAAAAAGGGGAAGAAATTTTTTATCTTACCAAATCTGAGTTTGAAAAAATAAAAAGAATTTTTGAAAATTCTTTACTTCCTTCAAAATTTGAACTTTTAGATGAAAAATTTCTAATTGGAATTGATGAAGATTATGAAAAAAGTGAAAAGATATTAAAAAGCATTTTTAAAAATTTGAAAAAATTAAATGAGGAAGAGAGAAAGGAAATTGAAAGATTTAGAAAGGAAAGGAGTGTATCCATATGGAAGGAAAAAGGAGGAAAAATAAGTATTGATTTATGTATTCCAATTTCAAAAATAGAAGATTTCGTTGATTTTTGTAGAAAATTTGAAAATATATATTTATATGGACATTTAGGAAGTGGTAATCTTCATACAAACATATTATTCAATCCAAAGGATTTAAAAGAAAGGGAAAAAATATGGGAGATAAGGGAAAAAATAATTGATTATGTTATAAAAATTGGTGGAACTACTTCAGGAGAACATGGAACAGGCATTTTATATTCAAAATATCTTTTAAAGGAAATTGGTAAAAGGGGATATGAAATTCAAAAAAAGATAAAAGAAATTTTTGATCCAAAAAACATATTAAATAAAGGGAAAATATTTGATAAAGGGAAAAATTTTGAGAAATTAAAGAAAATTTATTTTGAAGAAAAAAAAGAATATGCAAATTTATGTAATCTTTGTGGATTATGTAATAGGGTTTGTCCCTTATTTGAAAAATATAAAAGGGAAGAAATTTCACCAAGGGGATTTTTATTTTTATATATGAAGGATAAAGAAGATTTAATAGATAAAAAACATATTATTTTTTGTTTAAAATGTAAAAAATGTTTTAAAATATGTCCAAATGAAGTTTCAATTGAAAAAATTATAGAAAATTTAAGGTAAAGCTCTTTTTTTCAAATCAACAATTTCTGAAATTTTTTTAATTTCTTCAATAACTTTTTCAGGAGAATTTGTATGTATATGAATCTTATAATAATCCTTTATTTCACCTATTACAAGAGAATTTCCTAAATTTTTAATTTTTTCCTCAATTTCCTTCTTTTTAATTTCTTTCTTTAATATTATTGCTTCTATTTCTGTATATTTCATAAGAATCAACTATACCTTTATAAATAAAATAAAAACCATATGCCCCTGCATCAGGAACATTTTTCTTTTTAAGTTCTTTTAGCATTTCTTTTGTCTTTAAAACTGTTTCTTCACATTTTTTTAACGATAATTTTAAAGAATTATAAAAATCCATTTTTCTTTTAAAAAAATCCTTTAAAGCAAATTCAGTTTCTCTTATTGCAGTTAAAATTGTTCCTTCCATTGGTTTATTAACTGCTTCATATGCTTTTTCTCTTCCCTTCTCAAATGCTTTCAAAAATGTTTCAAAATCAACATTTTTTTTGTCATTTAAATTTTCAAAAAAACCTAAAAAGAATTGTGAAATTATTAAACCAGAATTACCTCTTGCAGTAAAAAACATTTCCTCTCCCAATCTTTTTAAAAAATTGTTTTTTTCTTTATTACATTTTTTAAAGGCCTGATTAATTGTTTCAAATAAATTTTCTCCTGTATCGTTGTCTTCAACAGGAAATACATTTATTTTATCAAGAAATTTCTTCTTTTCTTTTAAATAATCAATAGCCCTTTTTATTCCTTCAAAAATTATTTCTTCATTCATAGGGTTTTGGAAAAACAAAAACCAAAAGCAAATCTACCAATTGCTGAAAGAATTGTAGGGGTTACTCTTGCAATCCATTTATTTTTAACAGAAAATTCACTCTCTATTTTTTCTTCAAGGTCATATATGAACATTTTTTCAGTTGAATAAAAATATAAAATACTTATGCTTTCCTTTTTAACTTTTTCCCTTAAAAAATTTATCATATATTCAATTGCCTTATTTTTCTCATTTGTAAATTCCAAAAGTTTAAGTTTCTCTTGAGAAAGATAAACAATTGGAAATCCACCCCTTGACCTTAAAAATTTTATGAAATAATCAGGATTTTTAAAAAACCTTTTTATCCCTTCTATTGGTCTTACTTTTATAAGTCTATGACTTTCAGGAACAGCCATAATTGCATAAGAATTTTTTGCTGTCTCTTCAATCACTTTCATAATCTCCTTTATATTTTCCTTTTTGTTTTCCTCATAATATTTTATCCCTTTTATTATTCCTAATCCACATCCAGGTCCTGCACTTTTTGAATCAAGAACATAAACATCAATTCCCTCTTTTTTTGCTTTTTCTGCTGCATTTAAAGCAGAGTTTACAACCCCTGATATTTTTGAAGAAACATGCACAGAAATTATCTTTTCATTTTTATATTTTCTATAAAATTCAAGAATTTCACCAGGTGAAGGAAGGCCTGTTTTAAAATATTTTCCCTCTTCGATCCCCTTTAAAATTTCATCATGTCCTTTACCTGTATAATCCCTTTTTCCATAAGTAAGTTTTAATGGTATAACATCAACATAATTTAAAAATTCTTCAGGAATTATTGTGCTTTCATCAGTTATTATTTTCATTTTATATAATATCCTTCTTTATCAACTTCCTCCCTCAAAATCCTTAATTCCTCTTCTGTTGGCTCTTCCGTCTCTTCTATTTTTTCAGGTAAAATAAGTTCAAATCCTGTATTTTCAATAACTTCTTCTAATTTAACGCCTGGATGAATTGATAAAATCCTCATTCTTTTTGTTTTCTCATCAAAATCTAAAACTGCCAAATCAGTTACAACTCTATAAGGTCCTGTCCCTTCAGGCAAGCCTGCTTCTTCCCTTGCACCAGGTCCTGTCAAATATCCAGGCGTTGTTATAAAATCTACTTTTGGAACAAATCTTTTTTTCTCATGTTTCATTATTATTATTGTTTTCCAGCATAAAGAACCAACATCATTTCCACCACCACTTCCAGGCAATCTTACTTTTGGTTTTTCATGTTCTCCTATGCATGTTGTATTAAGATTTCCATAAGGGTCAATTTGTGCACCACCCAAAAATCCATAATCTATAAAACCTCTTTGAGCAGTTTCCATAATATCACATATTCCTGTTGCACATAATGCCTTATAAAAGGTTCTTCCTTCACCAACTGCTCTTGGGAGTTTTTCAAGGATTGCTCCAATCCCACCAAATTCAAAAATTGGAATTAAATTTGGAGCATGCAATTTTTGAGCGAGTGCTGCTGCAAGCATTGGTATTCCTGTCCCTATAAAACATGTAGAGTAATCTTCCATAAGACGAGAAGCAACACATATCATAAGTTCTGTTTTTGAATATTTCATTTTTACCTCCTAATTTTTTCCTTCATAAGTTTTAACAATTTTTTTGTTCCAACCTTTTCAAGGTATTCTTCATGATTTTTGCAAGAATATATCCATTCTTCAAGATATTCTTTTGTTCCTTCAGGAGTTTCAAATTTTTTTAGCATTTCTTTTAAATGTTCTTCATCTCTTTCATAAAGATATACCATTTCACCTGGATGAGAACCAAATGGTGCATGGACAACTGCATCAACTAAAAAATAAGGAATTATAACTCTTTCAGGATATTTTCTTATTTCTTGGGTTTCCACAATTTCCTCTGCTGAAATTATTAACCTTTTTGAAGCCCTTGCCATTTCAAATGCAAATCCCGATATACCTTCAATTATTGCATTTCCATATACATCTGCCTTATGAACATGTATGACACCAACATCAAGAATAAGTGCAGGTAAAAGACAAACTTTCATTCCTGTAAAAGGGCATATTGCAACCTTAGCAGCAGAATAATTAAAGGTATCACTTCCAAGCATACTTCTTACAGGTATAAAAGGAACCCCTATACTTGCAGCCTTAAATCTCCATGTAATTCCAGCATTTGACCATTCAGTAACCTTTACCTTTCCACTTTCACATGCCCTTCTTAATACAGGTGATATTCCAAAAACTTCATATCCCACATATGTTAAATCCAAGCTCTCCACAAGGTCTGCTGCAAGAAGAAAATCAACATCCATAAGTCCTTGCCCAGCAACCCTCAAATTCTTTTTCCCTTGCCTTACTATTTCTCTTACTATTGACATTGGTGCCCTAACTGTTCCATAAAGTTCAAATCCAATATAATCTCCATCATTTACAAATTTTTCAACTGCTTCTTTTTCATCCATCAATTTTTCAACAAAACCTCTATTTTTCTTTTCCTTTATAAATTTTCTAAATCCTTCTATATCTGGTTTTTGAAAGAGTTCCCCTTTTCCCTCAAGGATTATTTCCATAAGAAATCCTCCTTTTGAAATTAAAATTATAAAGAAATTGTTAATTGAAATTCAAAGAAATTTTACATTAAAATTATTTAAAATGAAAAGAGTTCATCTTTTTATTTCTGGAAGGGTTCAAGGGGTATTTTTTAGGGCATTTACAAAAGAAAGGGCTGAAATTTATGGAATAAAGGGATGGGTTAAAAATCTTTTTGATGGAAGAGTTGAGGCAGTTGGGGAAGGTGATGAAGAAATTTTAAGAGAATGGATAAAGGATTTGTGGAAAGGACCACCAGGTGCAAGGGTTGATAATATAGAAGAAATTTGGGAAGAATATAAAGGTGAATTTAAAAAATTTGAAATAAAATATTTTTAA
>CAZUSI010000082.1:0-1674 GCA_964623395.1 uncultured bacterium
AAAAACATCTTCAAAAATAGAACCACTTTCAAAATCAAGGGGATGGGAATTTTTAATAGGGATTGATGAAGGGAAAAAAATTGGAAGAAATTATGGAGTTATATTTTTACCAACCTTATTTATAATAACAAAGGAAAAGGGGGTGGTTTATAAAAAAGTTGGTTATAATCCAAAAGAAAAGGAGGAAATAAAAAAGGTTTTAGAAGAAATTCTCAAAGAAAAGTAAAAAGGAGGAATTTTGAAATTAATTTTTTTATTTATAATAGGGCAATTTAATTTTTCAGGAAATTTATTTTATGATTTCTGGAAATTAAAATATGAAAAATATACACCTTCCGGTTTAAAAAAAGTTTATGGTGAAAGATATTTTGCAGATATAAGTTTATTCCCAAAATTTTATTTTCTTGAAGGAGATATTGAAATAAGATATATAAATTCTCCAAAAGAAATAGAATTTATTTATGGGGAAAATATTGAAAAAATTTTTAGAAAGAATATAAAGATTTCAAAAGAAAATTTTGAAATTGAATTTTTTGATATTTATAAAAGTTTTGGTAAAGGAATTTTAGCAGGATTTGTGAAGGATGAAAATATTTTGTTAGAAAGATTTTTAAAGGGTTTTTCTTCTAATTTAAAAATTGGAATATTTGATTTTGGTTTTACATATGGAAGACCTTATGAATATCTTTATTATTCAAGAAATTTTTTTAAGGACACACTTGATGAATTTAAAATAACAGAAGCAAAAATAAACCTTTTAAAGGGAATTGAAATTGGTTTATACCACTCTTTTTATGACCAAAATATATTTTTTGAACCTGATAAAAAAAGGGCTGAATTTTTAGGATATATATTTGATTTAAAAAGTGGAATTCTAACAATTTACGAAGAATATTCAAGAAGAAAAGGGATTGATAAGGAAATCCCTTCAGATACTCTTTTTTATTCCTTTTCAAAAGGATTTGCAAATTATACACAAATTATATTTTCTATAAAAGAATTTACAATTTCTGGAGAATATGAAAAATATAAAAAATATTCAAATCCATATTCATATCCACCATGTATTCATCCTTATGGGATTTCAATTTCAAATGGGAAAGATGAAGAGGGGTTTTCTTTAAATTTCCTTTTCCCCTTATACTTTTTTGATTTTGATTTAAATCTTTCAAAATCTTTTTATAGGGATAAAAAAATAGAGGAGGAAAAATTAAATTTAAGGGCTCCAATTTATTCTTTTTTATTTAATTTTACATTTGACAATTCTTATTTAAAGGGAGTAAATTTAATTGAAGGATTTAACCTCGTTGAAAAGAGAAAAGAAAGAAGTTTTAAGGGGAAAATAGATTATTCTTTTCCTTTAATAACTTTATCTTTTGGTTTTGAAGCAAGAAAAAGGGAAGATTTAATTTATGATACACTTTATAAATATATTGAGCCCTATTATGAATTCGAAATTTTCCATAAATTTGGTTCTTTAAGCACAAGTTATTCAAAAGATAAGGAAAAAAAAGATTATTATTCCTTTGAAAAAATTTTACAACTTGGAAAAAATATTGAATTATCATTTTTTTATGGAAAACAAAGGGGTGAATTAAAATGTTCAGGGGGAATATGCAGATATGAACCACCCTTTGAAGGATTTAAAGCAAAAATCATATATTCTTTTTGATT
>CAZUSI010000082.1:1774-5219 GCA_964623395.1 uncultured bacterium
TTTAAAAGTAATTTTTAATAGTAAAATGAACCTTTGCATTATAAATACTTTCTTTATATGGAAAACCAAATAGAATTTTATAGGAAAAATTTTTGCCCTCACCCATTATTCCAAATCCAAAACTTTTTTTAATAAAATCTTTTTTAAATATTCCTAAATCAAAAAATAAAATTGGCGAAAAATTTTTTGAAAAAACATAGTAATTTTCAAAATTTAAAACTATTCCTTCCTTTAACTTAAATTCTTCCTCATCATATCCCCTTAAATTATCCTTCCCACCTATATAAAAATATTCTGAAGAGATTAAATTATTTTTCTTAAAAACCTTAAAATAAAAAGTTCTATTTAAAATACCAATTTTTTTAAATATTTTCCTTCCTTCAAAAATATTTTTTATTCTAAAATAATTATTTTTTGAATATTTTGAATTTAAAAAAATGTAAAAGCCGGAATTGAAGTATTCTTTTTTCCCACCTTCAATTTCAAATATGTTTAAAACTCTAAAAATATTTTCTTTTATTATAAAATCTCTGCTTTCCTCATAACTTCCTCCAAATCCTATTTTAAAAGGAGGGAAAAGCAAATATGAAATTATATCAAAATTTTCTCTTGTATAAATTGTATCTCTTTGATAAAGGGAATAATTCCCCTTTATTTTCATATCAAAAAAATAAAAAAAGGGTTCTTCATAAGAAATTAAGAAATCATTATTTCCCTTTTTAATTCTTTTCCATAAAAGGTCAAAACTTCTTAAAGAACCAAATAAAGCATCAAAATGCAAATTTATATTTCCTAAGAATTCCTTTATTTCATTTGAATAACCTATTCCTGCCTCAATTAAGTTATTTAAATTTTCTTTTAAAACAATTCCTAAAAAAATTTTATTTTCAATTTCATAAAAATAATAATTTTCATATAAGATAAAATCAAAAAAATATAATTTGTTTTTAAAATTTTTTAAAATTTTTTTTGAAAAAACACATTTTTTAAACTTGAAAATTTTTTTAAGTTCTTCCTTATTTATTCTTTTAATACCATCAAAATCAATTCCTTCAAGAAAACAAATTTTTCCCTTATCTATTTCTACAAAATAATCAATTGTGTCATTTCTTTTTAAAAAATTTACAAATTTAATCTTTGCAAATGGAAATCCCTTATCTTCAAAAAAATCAATTATTTCATAAGATAAAGACCTTATATTTGTTGAATCAAATTCTTTACCTTTATATCCCTTTGCTATTGAATCTATTTTTTTAATATAATTTTCTCCTACACCTTTAAAATTTCCATTACCAATATAATAAAGATTAATTAAAAGAATTAAATTAATCAAGAAATAAAAATTTTTTCCAGTTTGTGTCAGGAAGTTTGCCTCTTGCAAACATAAGATGAAATCTTGTTGGTTTCTTTGGCTTTTTTAAAAGTTTCATACCTGCCTCTTTTAAAGTTCTATTTCCTTTTTTATTATTACATTTAACACATGCACAAACAAGATTTGTCCAATCATCCTTTCCACCCCTTGTTTTTGGAATTACATGATCAACTGTCATTACCCCTTCTTTTGTTCCACAATATTGACAAGTATATCCATCCCTTTTTAAAATATTTTTCTTTGTTAAGGGAATTTCATTATTTCTATAATTTATATATTTTAAAATTCTTATAACAGAGGGAACAGGATAAAAAATTTTTTCTGCTCTTATAACTTTACCATCTCTTTGAACAATGCATTCTGCTTTATTAAGAAATATTAAAAGGATTGCCCTTTTAACATTACATACTGAAAGGGGTTCATAATTTTGATTTAAAACAAGAACCTTTTCAGATAAAATTTGCATCAGTATTTTGGACTTACAAATGTTGGAATTTCTTCAACATAAACCTCATGTGGTCTTATAATAATGTGTCCTGTAAAATATCTTATTGTATCCTCATAATAAAATTTTATTTTTGTATATCCTCCTTCTTCCCATATATTTATCCATGATGAATCAATCTTAACATTGTTTTCATTTGCCCTTTCAATAATTTTTGAAATCATTTCCCTTTGGGTATAAAACTTTGAGAATTTTGCCATTTCCTTTGCCCTATCTTTTATTGCAAGAAAACGAAGATGAGAGACAAGAATTGGAATACCTATGTATGCTAAAATTGCAAAAATTAAAATCGGTATCAAAAACTTTACAAATCCCCTTTTCATTTTATCCCCAAAAGTTTTCTAATTTTTTCTTCACAAATTTTAATATTTGCATCAGAATAGGAATAATATGCTGTTTTTCCTAAGGATTTTGATTTTTCATAATAACTTATTGCTATTTTATAATTATTTATTGCTGTTTTTTTCTCTCCTTTTTGGGAAAAATCCTCAGCTATTTTTTTATAGCCATCACCTATAATTGCATATGCAAATGATTTAAGTTCTATTTCAGAAATTTGGGCATTCAATGCCCTTTGAGCAAAATTTATTCCCTCAGATGCTTTTCCAAGTCTTACAAGCAAATCTCCTTTTTTAAGAAGAGCAAGAACATTATTTTCTTCTATTTTTAAAGCCATACTATAATCAGATAAAGCATCTTCATACTTTCCAAGATTTAAATTTATATCACCCCTTTGAATATAAAGGGACGCACTGTTGGGAATTTTTGATATAACAAAATCTAAATTTTCAAGTGCCTTTTTATATTCTTTCATATTATAAAAAATTTGAACAAGTTGCATTCTCAATTCATGATCTTCTGTAAAAAGGCTTTCTGCTTTAAAGGCATATTTAAAGGCATCCTTATATCTTTTTTCCTTAACAAGAAATGAAATGTATCTTTTGATTGTTCCTGCATGATTTGGATTTTTTGAAAGTATTAATCTATAAAGACTATCAGAAAAAGATTTATCATAATCTTCTGAAAGATTTGCAAGGTTAAAAATTATTCCAAGATCTTCTCCCTTTTTTTCAAGTGCTCTTAAATAATAATATTTTCCCTTTTCATAATTTTTTTTACAGAATCCATAAAAAAATCCAAGCCCCTCATAACCTCTTGAATCATCAGGAAATTTTTTAATAATTTCTGTAAAAACACTTTCAGCCTGCTCATATTTTTTTAATGCTATGTAAGAATTCCCAATTCCAACAAGTGCATCAATAAAATTTGGATCAATCTTATATGCCTCTCTATAATTATTTATTGCCTCTTCAAATTTCCCCTGCTGGTAATAGGAAAGACCTCTTATATAAAGTGCCTTTGCCTCTTTTATTGGTTCATATTCTTTAATTTCACCTTCTTTTTTTTGTGGAGTTGCACAGAATAAAATTCCTAAAAAAATGGTTACTTTAATCATTTTCATCTTCCTTATATGGAGCCGGTGGGACTCGAACCCACGACACCCAGACTGCCAGCCTGGTGCTCTCCCAACTGAGCTACGGCCCCAAAAATTAAAAAAAATTATAAAG
>CAZUSI010000083.1:0-5196 GCA_964623395.1 uncultured bacterium
GGAGGCTTATGAAAGGTTTAAAGAAATTTAAAAAATCTTTAAAGATTAAAAAAAACAAATTTTTTTATTTTTCAATTTTTGATTTTTCAAAAGAGTTTAGTTTTGATATTTCAAAATTGCCTTTCAGTTTAAGAATTCTTCTTGAAAATATTTTGAGAAATTATGATGGTAAAGAAATAAATGATGAAATCCTTTCTTATTTTTCAAAATATGATGGAAAAACAAAATTTCAGAAGGAATTTCCCTTTTATCCATCAAGGGTTTTACTTCAAGATTTTACAGGTGTTCCTCTTGTTGTTGACCTTGCTGCAATGAGAAACAAAATGAAAGAAATGGGTAAAGACCCAAAGAAGATAAATCCCTATATTCCTTGCCATCTTATAATAGACCATTCTGTTCAAGTTGATTTTTATGGAACAGAATATTCCTTTAATAAAAATGTTGAAAAGGAATATGAAAGGAATAGTGAAAGGTATGTCCTTTTAAAGTGGGCTCAAAACTCCTTAAAAAATTTTAAAATTTTTCCACCTGGAAGTGGAATAATTCACCAAATAAATCTTGAATATATAGCAGAAGTTATTACAAAGAGAAAAATTGATGGAGAAATTTATTTGTTTCCTGATACACTCATAGGAACAGATTCCCATACAACAATGATAAATGGAATAGGTGTTCTTGGATGGGGAGTAGGAGGTATTGAAGCAGAGGCAGTTATGCTTGGTGAACCAATTTATTTGATTTTTCCAGAGGTTATAGGAGTTAAATTAAAGGGTAAATTAAAGGAAGGGATAGGAAGCACTGACCTTGTCCTTTATCTTACAAAAAAATTGAGGGAGAAAAAAGTTGTTGGTAAATTTGTTGAGTATTTTGGAGAAGGATTAAAAAATCTTTCAGTTTTTGATAGAGCAGTTGTTTCAAATATGGCTCCTGAATATGGTTCTACATGTGGCTTTTTCCCAATTGATGAAAAGGTTTTAGAATATCTTGAATTTACAGGAAGAAATAGAGAAATTGTTGAAAGATATGTAAAAGAAAATTCATTATTTTATGATTATTCGGATGAACCAATTTATTCAGATATTGTTGAAATAAATTTGGATGAGATAGAAACATGTGTAAGTGGTCCATCAAGACCTCATGATATGATCTATTTAAATGAAGTTAAGAACAAAATAAATAATTTCATAATTGAGAAAAGAAAGGATGGGATAAAAAAGGCAAAAATTTCCTTTAATGGGATTGAATATGAAATAAAAGATGGTTCTGTTGTTATTGCTGCAATTACAAGTTGCACAAATACATCAAATCCATATCTTTTAATAGGTGCAGGAATTTTAGCAAAAAAGGCAGTTCGCTTCGGTTTAAAGACAAAGCCATATGTAAAAACAAGTTTTGCACCAGGTTCTGTATTTGTTAAAAATTATCTTGAAAAATCAGGACTCCTTCCATATCTTGAAGCACTTGGATTTCATATTGTTGGTTTTGGATGCACAACATGCATTGGAAATTCAGGTCCTTTACTTCCTCAAATTGAAAAAATTATAAAAGAGAATGATTTAATTGTTTCATCATGTATTTCGGGAAATAGAAATTTTGAAGCAAGAATACATCCACTTGTGAAAATGAACTTCTTGATGTCTCCTCCTTTGGTAATTGCTTATGCAATAAAAGGTGATATTTTATGGAATCCTTATGAAGAACCCATTGGTTTTGACCCAAATGGAAACCCTGTTTATTTAAAGGACATATGGCCTGATTCTTCTGAAATTGAAGAGTATATAAAAAAATTTATTTCAAAAAAGGAATTCAAAAAATCATATTCAAAAATATTTGAAGGTGATGAAAATTGGAAAAAACTTAAGGCACCAAAAGGTGATTTATTTGAGTTTGATCCATCTTCAACATATATAAAAGAACCACCATTTTTTAAAGATTTTAAAGGAGAAGAGATTGGAATTAAGGATATTAAAAATGCAAGATGTCTTGCTTTTTTAGGTGATTCAATAACAACAGACCATATATCACCTGCTGGTAAAATAAATGAGGATTCACCTGCTGGAAAATATTTAATTTCCCTTGGTATTAAACCATCTGAATTTAATACATTTGGAGCAAGAAGAGGAAATCATGAAGTTATGATAAGGGGAACATTTGGAAATATTAGATTAAAAAATAAACTTGTTGATAAAGAAGGTGGATTTACAATTAAGTTTCCTGAAAATTCTCTTATGACAATTTATGATGCAGCAATGAAATACAAAGAGGAAAATGTTCCACTTTTAATAATTGCTGGCAAAGAATATGGAAGTGGTTCATCAAGGGATTGGGCTGCAAAAGGGACTTTTCTTTTGGGAATAAAGGCAGTTATTGCAGAAAGTTTTGAAAGAATTCATAGGTCAAATCTTGTTCAACTTGGTGTTTTACCCTTACAATTTTTAGAAGGTGAAAGTGCAGAAAAAATCGGAATAAAAGGTGATGAAATTTTTGATATTGAAGGTCTTGAAGAAAATGTTTATCCATTAAAAAAACTTAAAGTAAGAGCGAAAAAAGATGGTGAGGAAAAAGTTTTCGAAGTTATTTTAAGGTTAGATACATATATGGAAATAGAATATATGAAATTTGGTGGAATACTTCCTTATGTTCTTTCAAAATTTATAAAGAGAAAATAATTTGAAAAGAAAATATTCGCAGGTATTCCTTGTAAAACACGAGATTGCAAAAAAAATTGTTGATTCAATGAATTTAAAAAAGGGTGAATGGGTTATTGAAGTAGGTCCTGGAAAAGGGATTTTAACAAAAGAACTCCTTTCAAGAAATGTAAGGGTTATAGCAATTGAAATTGATAGAAAACTGTGTCAATATTTAAGAGAAAATGTGATAGACCTTGATTTTTATCTTGAAGAAGGAGATGTTTTAAAAATAAATTTTTCTGAAATTTTAAAAAAATATAAATTAAAGAAAATAAAAATTGTTTCAAATTTACCCTATCATATAACAACGCCATTTCTTGAAAAAATAATAGAAGAAAGAAACATTTTTGAAGAAATCTATTTGACTTTACAAAAAGAAGTTGTTGATAGAATAACTGCAAAGCCAGGAAACAAAATTTATGGTTCATTAACAATATTTATAAATTATTTTATGGATGTAAAGCCCCTTTTCCCAATACCAAGATTTTTCTTTAGACCAATTCCAAAAGTAAGTAGTATATTTGTCAAATTTGTTCCAAGAGAAAAACCATATCCTATTTGTAAAGATGAGAAAATATTTTTTCAACTTGTAAGGAAAGTTTTTTCTCAAAGAAGAAAACAGATAAAGAATGTTTTAAAAGAATTTTTAAAAGAGGAAGAAATTTCTGAACTTTCAAAATTTTATGACCCTGAAAAAAGAGGAGAAGAATTTTCTCCTTCTGATTTTGCCTTTATAAGTGATTTTATTTATGAAAGAAAAAATGAAAGAGGGTGAAATATTTTTACTCTATGGAGATGAAAAGGCAAATTATCTTATAAAGTATGAGAAAAACAAAGAAATACATACTCATAAAGGAAAAATAGTTTTACCTGAAAAACTTTTCTATGGTGATAAAATTATTTCATCAAAAAATTTCCCCTTTTATGTTCTTTATCCTGATACCTCTTATCTTTCAATGAAGGTAAAAAGAAAAACAACAATTGTATATCCAAAGGATGCAGGTTTTATAATATTAAATCTTGGAATAAAATCTGGTGACAAAGTTTTAGAAGTTGGAACAGGTTCTGGTGCCTTTACAATAATTTTATCAAATGCAGTTGGAGAAAATGGAATTGTATATTCCTTTGAAAGAAGAAAAGATTTTCTTGAAAATGCAAAGGAAAATTTTGAAAAATTTGCAAAATTTAAAAATGTTATATTTTACAATATGGACCTTGAAAAGGAAATTTTAGAAAATATAGAAGTTGATGCAGTTTTTATAGATGTTCCAGAACCCTGGAAATTAATTCCCAATTTAAAAAAACTTTTAAAAAGTGGAAAGGCTCTTGCAAGCATTTCTCCAAATATTGAACAAATAAAAAAGACAAAAGAAAAACTTATTGAGGAAAAATTTGTGAGGATAAGGATTTGCGAAATAATTTTAAGGGAAATGCTTGTAAGGGAAGAGGGGACAAGACCAAAAGAATATTCAATAACACATACAGGATATTTAATTTTTGCAAATAAAGTAAATGAATAAATTTTTAAAGGAAGCAAAATTTTATAGAAAAGAAAAAGATGGACTTGTATGTGAAACATGTGAAAGGGAATGTCTTTTAAAGGAAGGACAAACTGGATTTTGTAAAACAAGAAAAAATATAAATGGTAAAATATATACAATTTGTTATGGTGATATATCATCAATTTCATTAAATCCAATAGAAAAAAAACCCTTTTACCATTTTTATCCAGGAACTTATGCAATGACAGTTGGTTCATGGAGTTGCAATTTCACATGTCCCTGGTGTCAAAATTTTGAAATAAGCAAATTCCCCCCAAGAAATGAATATTATATTTCACCAGAAGAATTCATAGAAATATGTTTAAAATATAAGGCAGATGGAACATCAATAAGTTTTAATGAACCAACCCTTTTATTTGAATGGAGTTTAGATGTCTTTAAAATTGCAAAAAAGAAAAATTTATACAATACTTATGTTTCAAATGGATATATGAAAGAAAAAGTTTTATATTCTTTAATTGATTCAGGTCTTGATGCAATAAATATAGATTTAAAAGGAGATAAAAAAGTTTATGAAAAATATTGTGGAAGTGATTTTGAAAAAGTATTTAGAAACATAAAAATTTCATCAAAATTAATACATACAGAAATTGTTTCTTTAATAATTACAAATGTTAACGATAAATTTTCAGTTTTTGAAGATATTGCAAAAAGAATTCTTGATGAAATAGGAGATGAAATCCCATGGCATATAACGAGATATTTTCCTGCTTATAAATTTAAGGAACCAGAAACAGATGTAAAAAAAATTGAGGAGATAATTGAGGGAATAAAAAATTTTGGATTTAAATATGTTTATATTGGAAATGTCCCTTATCATAAGTATAACAACACTTATTGTCCAAATTGTTCAAATCTTCTAATTGAGAGGGGAATAATGGAAGTTCTTGAAAACAAATTAAAAGATAAAAAATGCCCCTTTTGTGGTTTTGAAATAAATATAA
>CAZUSI010000084.1:0-5176 GCA_964623395.1 uncultured bacterium
AATGAAAAATATTTTAAAAAAATTAAGGAATATTTACTATTTTATAAATTTTATTCATATTTTTTCCGAAAAATTTAAATATGAAAATAAGATTAACTTTAAAGGTTGGATGTGGCAAAATATGAGAAAAAATAATAAAAAAGCAATAACTACAACAATGGCCATAGCTTTAATTGTAGCATTAATAGTAGGTTTAGTTTTAGGATATTTAGTTTCAATGCTTATGGCTCCAGCAGCGCCAGGGGTAACGACAACTGTCACAGCAACTATTGAGAAAACTGTTACTACAGGAGCACCTGTAGTTGAAAGATTGATTATAGGAGTAACTGATAAAGTCACTGATATAGATCCCTCAAATGCTTATGATTTCTTTACATGGGAAGTTCTTTCAAATACTATGGAAGGATTAATGAGATATGTACCTGGAACTACTGAATTAGAATATGGAATTGCTAGATCTCATACAATTGAAGAAAATGGATTAGTTTATATTTTTAAACTTAAACCTGGACTAAGATTTGCTGATGGAACACCTGCTACCGCAGAAGATGTTGTAAGATCAATAAAAAGAGTAATGGAAATTAATGGTGATCCAGCATGGCTTGTAACAGAATTTGTAAAAAATGTAGAAGCTTTAGATTCTGAAACTGTAAAATTCACATTAAGCGCACCAGTTTCATATTTCTTAGCATTATTAGCTACACCTCCATACTTTCCAGTACATCCAGCATATAAACCAAAAGAAATAGATAGTGATCAAACAGCTGGAGGATTAGGACCTTATAGAATAGTTAAATGGACAAGAGATGTTGAATTAGTACTTGAAGCAAATCCATATTATTATGGAGGGGCACCAAAAGTTAAACAAATAATAGTAAGATTCTTTAAAGATGCTACTTCTATGAGACTTGAATTAGAAGCTGGAAGAATAGATATTGCTTGGAGAACATTATTACCTACAGATATAAAAGATCTTAAAACTAAGCCAAATTTAAAAACAGTAGAGTGCCCAGGTGGATTCATTAGATACATAGTTATAAACACTAGAATTAAACCATTTGATAATAAACTTATAAGACAAGCCTTAGCAGCTGCTCTTAATAGAAAGGCAATATGTGAAAGAGTTTTCTTAGGATTAACAGAACCATTATATAGCATGGTTCCAATGGGAATGTGGAGCCATATAGATGCATTCAAAGAAAAATATGGTGAACATAATATAGATTTAGCTAAAAATTTGCTTAAGCAAGCTGGTTATAGTGAAACAAATAAATTGAAAGTCGAATTATGGTATACTCCAACCCATTATGGAGATACCGAAGCAGATGTAGCATTATTAGTTAAAGAAGCTTGGGAAGAAACTGGAATGATTGAAGTAGATATTAAAAGTGCTGAATGGACAACTTATGTAGATCAATCTAGAAAAGGAATAATGGGAATAAGTTTATTTGGATGGTATCCAGATTATATCGATCCAGATGATTATACAACAGCATTTGTTAATGCTTCATGGCTTGGATATGCTTATGCTAATGCAGAATTATCAAAAATATTAAAAGAAGCTTCAGTTTTGCCTACTATTGAAGAAAGAACTCCACTTTACGAAAGAGCTCAAGAAATATGGGCTGAAGATGCAGCTATAATTCCAATGTTCCAAGGAAAACTAGTTTTAGTATCTAAACCAAATGTTGATGGCATATTCCTTGATCCAACAATGCTTCTTAGATATTGGCTATTCTTCTTTACTGGATAGCCAATAAACTCCTTTTTTATTTTTTTAAAAAATTTATATTCTCGTATTTATTTTTTAAAGGTTTAAGAAAATGGTGTCCTTAAGAATATATATTGCAACAAGAGCATTATTAACTATTCCAACAATTATAATTTTATTAACAATAGTTTTTGTCATTATGAGGATTTTACCAGGAGACCCAGTAACTGCTATAGTTGGTATGAAAGCACCTCCTGAGCAAATTCAAGAATTAAAAAAAGAATTAGGATTAATAGATGAATTTGGTAAGCCAATACCACTTTATATTCAGTATCTTAATTATTTTTCTGGAATAATTAAAGGAGATTTTGGAAGATCATTAATATGGGGTAAAAGACCTGTAATTATAGAAATTTTAGAACATTTTCCAGCAACAATTGAACTTAGTATAATGGGTTTCATTGTTAGTTTATTAATAGGTTTAATTTCTGGAGTTTATTCAGCTCATAAATATTCATCATGGATGGATTCAACTATTAGAATTTATGGAATAATTTCTTATGCATTATTCATACCATGGATTGGAATGCTTTTTCAAATGTTTTTTGGAGTACAATTAAAAATTTTGCCTGTTGCTGGTAGAATCGATCCAGGAATGGAGCCTCAACAAATCACAGGCTTATTCTTATTGGATAGTATAATTACTTCTAATTGGCCTAGCTTCATTAGCTCTCTTAAACACTTGATTCTTCCATCAATCACACTTGGAATTGTTTTATCAGGAATATTTACTAGATTAACAAGAGGAGCTATGTTAGAAGTCCTTTCACAAGATTTTATAATAGCTGCAAAGGCAAGAGGTTTACCAAATAGAAAAATATTACTACATGCATTAAAAAATGCTTTTATACCAATTTTAACTATGATGGGTTTACAATTTGCTTTACTTTTAACAGGTGCTATATTAACTGAAACAACTTTCTCATGGCCTGGAATAGGGACTTTTTTAATGGAAAGAATAAATTATAGAGATTATACTACTGTGCAAGGAACAGTAGTTTTCTTTGCAATAATAATATCTCTTGTAAGCCTAATAGTTGATTTAATATATGCATACATTGATCCAAGAATAAGATATTAGGTGAAAAAAATGGAGATAATAAATTTTTTTAATAAAATTTTAAGAAAAATTGTTCCACATGGTTCAGGAGCAAAATTAGTAATCATAGGATTTTCTATTGTAATATCAATAATTTTTATTGCTATATTTGCTCCTTTATTAACAAGTTATAATCCTACAAAATCTGTTGGATTATCTCTTCAACCACCTTCATTAAAACATTTGATGGGCACAAATAGATTAGGATATGATATGTTCAGTAGAATAGTTTATGGTGCAAGAACGATTTTAATAGTAGTAATTTTATCAACTATTATTTCTCTATCTATTGGTTTACCTCTTGGATTATTATCAGGTTATTTTGGTGGAATAATAGATCGTATATTATCTATAATTATGGATAGTATTTATGCTTTTCCAGGATTAATTTTAGCTATTGCAGTTGCAGCTGTTATAGGACCAGGAGTAATTAATACAGCTTTAGCTATAGCTATAGTTTATGTACCAACATATTATAGAATGGCAAGAGGCCAAACATTTTCAATTAGAGAACAACTTTACATTGAAGCTATGAAAGCTATTGGAGCGAAAGATAGAACTATTATGATAAAACATATTCTTCCAAATCTTTTACCAACAATGACAATAGTGTTCTCTTTAAGTGTTGCAGATACAATTCTTACAGAAGCAAGTTTAAGCTTTTTAGGATTAGGTGTTACTGCTCCAACACCTGATTGGGGATATGATCTTAGAGCTGGAAAAGAATTTCTTCCAGCAGGATATTGGTGGTTAATAACTTTTCCAGGATTATTTATAATTTTATTAACTATTGGATTTAGTTTTATAGGAGAAGGATTAAATGAAATATTAAATCCAAGAATGAAAGTGAGACCTTAATGGAAGAAATTTTATCTATTGAAAAATTAAAAACATATTATCAAACATTAAGTGGTATTGTTAAAGCAGTTGATAATGTTACTTTACATGTTCATAAAGGTGAATTTTTAGGAATTGTAGGTGAATCAGGTTCAGGAAAATCAACGCTTGGATTGTCTATATTAAAGCTTGTTCCACCACCCGGAAAAATAATAGAATTGAATGAAAAAGAAATGCAAAAAATTAGAGGTAAAAAAATAGGAATGGTTTTTCAAGATCCTATGACTTCTCTTAATCCGCTTCAAAAAGTTGGAGAACAATTGATTGAAACATTAATTGTTCATGAAAAAATTTCTAAAAAGGAAGCTAAAGAAAAAGCTGAATCTTTATTTGAAAAAGTTGGAATTCCTAAAGAAAGATTTAATGATTATCCACATCAATTAAGTGGAGGGATGAGACAAAGAGTAATGATTGCAACTGCGATATCATTAAATCCGGATATTATAATTGCAGATGAACCTACAACTGCTTTAGATGTTATTGTTCAAGCACATATATTAGACCTTTTAAAGAATTTAATGGAAACATATAATCTATCAATTATATTAATAACGCACGATCTTAGTATAGTTTTAGAAAGGTGCCATAAAGTAGCTGTAATGTATGCTGGGAATATAGTTGAATATACTAATACTTATAAAATTTATGAAAAACCTCTCCATCCATATACAATCGGATTGCTACAATCTATTCCAAACATAAAATTAGATGAGCAAAAAATTAATTTTATTCCAGGGAATCCGCCTGATTTGATAAATCTACCTAAAGGATGTAGATTCTTTCCTAGATGTATAAAAAGAATGGAGAAATGTAAAGAAATAAATCCAGAATTAATTGAAATAGATAAAGGACATTTTGTTAGATGTTTCCTATATGAGTGATAAAAATGAATGATTTAATTCAAGTAATAAATCTTAAAAAATATTTTCCAGTTGAAAAAAGTTTCTTAGAAAAAATTTTTACAAGAGTAAGACAATATGTAAAAGCAATTGATGGGATATCTTTTACAATAAAGAGGGGGGAGATATTCTCTTTAGTAGGAGAAAGTGGATGTGGAAAAACAACTACTGGAAGAGCTATTCTTAGACTTATAGAACCTACTGAAGGGAAAATATTCTTTGAAAATATTGAAATAACAAATATTAAAAGTAAAGAACTTAGAAAATTAAGAAAAAGAATGCAAATAATTTTTCAAGACCCATATGCTTCTTTAAATCCTAGAATGAAAATAGGGGAAGCCGTATATCATCCCTTAGAAATACATGGAATAGGTAATAAAAATGAAAGAAAAGAGAAAGCTTTAGAAATGCTTGAAAAAGTTGGTTTAAGCCCACCTGAAGATTTCTTTAATCTATATCCACATCAATTAAGTGGAGGGCAAAGACAAAGAGTAGCAATTGCAAGAGCAA
>CAZUSI010000085.1:0-3503 GCA_964623395.1 uncultured bacterium
TTTTCTCATTTAACATTTTATAAAAATCAATACTATCTTTAACTGTATTAAAGATAATGATGACTTTATTTTTATTTTTCTCTAGATTAATCCAATTTAATATTTTTTCAAATTTTTCTTCCTTTTTTACTTTATGCAAAAAAATATGATAATTTTTTCTTTTCCTTTCTTTTACAAATTCTTCATCATAAAATATATTACCATTAGACTTTTCAAAAGAAATAATTCTTACTTTATTCCTTTTATCAAGGGGTATATTAGAGTGAAGTTTTCTTTTAAGAACAGTCGGTATAGTTGCAGACATTAAGATTAACTTTTGATCATTATCTAATGCAAAAAGAATTAACATCATTAAAAAATTAAGAGATTTAGTAGAGTCTGATAACAAATGGACTTCATCTAGAATTATATTGGATAAAAGTACTGAAGCTTGCGAGAACATGTAATGACCAAGGGAACCAAAGGAAGTACCACCCCATTCTTTGATAACTTTATTTATTTCTTCTGGTGGTATTCCAAAGAGAGTAAGGGAAAATGTATCTATTGTAGTTAAAGTTATTGGCTTTATTAAATATTTTGAGTCTAAATTATGCATATACCTTTTTCCTAATATTTCATCATTAATAAGAAAACTTTTAAATTTTTCATACTGATCTTCAAGTAATGTTCTAATTGGAAGAACTACTATAGATTTTAGTTCTTCTTTATAAGAGAAAAATGAAATTACTTGGGAAATTGTCGATTTCCCATAACCAGTTGGGGCCTCTATTATAAATATATTTTTATCATACCATTCTTTTTCTAATAATGTGATAACATTTTCTATGAACTTTCTGCTTGACCAATTATTTTTATTTAAGATATTCTCATAATAAACTTTTAACATCTTTATTAATTAAGATGAAAAAGCTTTTATTAATTTAACATATGCATCAGTTTTATCTTTAACTTTTTCATGAGCATTCCATAATTCTCTTATGAAATTGGAAAAACCCTGTAAATCTCCAAAGATTATGAACTTATATAAATTTTGAATAGCTGAGAATACTTCATCTAACTCATCCATTTTTCTTCCTTTATGAAAAGATTTAAGAGCTTGACGTATATTCTCATTCAATAGAAGTTGAGAAAGTCCCTCTAAAAATTTATCATAGTTTTTAAAGTACTCTTTTACTTTTTCATTAAATAGCATTTTTCTAAATATTGTAATTGGTATCTCTTCATATATTTTATAGGTTTGTCCCTCCTGAGCTAATTTTATGATCATTAAAGAAACTTTATCTAAGTTTTCATCTTCCATAAGTTTATATAATTTAACATTAAATATTAATTCTAAAAGTAAAATTTCATTTATAGGAGCATATTCTATAACTTCTTTTAATGCATTTTTTGCCTCTTCTTTTATTTTAAAAAGCTTTCTTACATAATCTGGATCACTTTTAGAAAATAATTCCAAAGTTTCATTTGGAGAAAAGAAAAGGAAATAATGATAAGGTTGAACTTTTCCGCTAGTTGAAGGTATAAAAAGTGAGTGAACATATGATGAATAAATACCTAGTAAAGAAATTAACGTTACTTCTTTTGAAAAATAAGAGGTTAATTGCTGGAAGGTATAAGACGTTTCTATTGAAGTTAAACCTGTGTATCTATCTATTTTCAATAACTGAAGAGTTATCCCTTCTTTTTTATCTTCTAAATCAATTAAAAGAGAATTACCCTTAAGTTTTAAAAGTAAATTTATTTTTTGTTTTACGCTTAATGATTCGCTATGTTCACATAATTTTTTAATAGCATCTCCAAGAGGACTTTTTTCATTAATTTCTTGATTTAATTTTTTAATACTTTTATCATTCCTTCCAGTTAATCTAACTTTAATACTTTCATAATTTTTTAATTCTTTAAATAATTCTTTTATAAATCCTTCTTCAAATTCTACTTCATGAATATTAAATTTAATCAATTTATCAGATTTAGCTATAGAGTATAATATACCATCATAAATCACACTGCTTAAGAAGGTAGAATCTATTGGAATCCCTAAATTTATTCTAACCATCTTCCTACAATTACCTCCTCATCTTTATAACTGTAAGAAACTACTTCTTTTCTTAATTCTACATGGTATTCAGGTTCGCTTAATGGACTTGTTTTCATAGGAATAAAATAAGTAATTAAGTTTTCACTAAAAATATAACTTTTTAGTGGGATATAAGATTTAATTTCAAATGGATCTATATAAACTTCTTTTTCCCATCTACCTTCCACTTCTTTTTTTAAAACTAAATCTTTTAATAATGGAAAACTATATTTAGTAAAAGCACTTCCATGAACTACTTCCACTTTTACCCTTTTAACATTAGAGCATGAAATAAGACTTTCTTTTGATCCTAATCTATGAATTTTCCAAAAGATATTCTCATCTAATTTAATAGTTTTATTATCTAAATTAAAAGTTTCATTTTTAAAAACTAAAAACCATCTTATAGTTGGAGCTTCATAATCATAAGTTGAAAAAATTGTTTTACCAGAAGCTGGAGAATCAAAAGAACCTCTTAAGTTTTTTGGATCAGGATAAATTTTTCCACCTGTCAGCTTAAGTGCAATTATTCTGTTTAAATCTTCACATTTTAATGGAACACAATTTATTGGTCTTAATCCTATTGCTAGAAGATTTTCTGCAATCTTTGGTATAATTCCCCTTCCTTTATTTTCATTTATTTGATTTTCTTTAGCTATAACTTCTGCAAGAGCTCCTAAAAAAGTTGTAGGTGGAGGATAAAAAAAAGAAGGGGATGTTTTTGATAAACCTACTATCTTTGTTTGAAAACCCCATATAAATTCTACTTCAATGAGATATCCTATACTCATTCCATCTCAACTTTGAGATATTCTACTTTTTGCTTCATCAATAGCATTTATAATTGTTTCTTCAAATGTTTCTTTCTCTCTTTCATATATGTAAAGTTTAGTATTATAATCAACTTTTTCTTTCTTCTTCATAGTATTTTCTATATACCTATTTGAAAATGGGCTTGCTACTGTCCATACTTTATCTGATACTGCTATTACTATAGATTCCCATTCTCCTATAGGTAAGAATCTTGTTTTCTTTGCACCAAACATTTGCTCTAATAAGAATATTTTAAGAGAGTCTAATGTTGTTTCTAGCCTTTTCTTTCTTTCGCTTTCTTCAAAAATATTCTCCCCTGCAGATTCATATGAGAAAGTTAATCGACCTATGTAAGTAGTGTCGATATCTAAACTAAATGTATAAACTGCGGATGAAAGTTCGATGTAGTATATCATTTGACCTTTTTCCTTTACGAATGGTGTGCCTAATGCATATCTAGAGTGAAGCTGTGATTCTATAACAACATTACCTAATGCTTCTTTTACTGGAACCATATATCCTACAAAAAAGTTTGAAGTTCTCTTTATATTTTCCTCTTCAGCATATAAAAATCCACCTACATCTTCAACTAAGCAGTTTTTAATTATAAATT
>CAZUSI010000085.1:3603-5126 GCA_964623395.1 uncultured bacterium
TTTGGTATTTGCTTATCCTTAAAAGCTTCTTCAATTACTTTTTTGTTTGTACTTTTCAAAAATATTCCACTCTTACATAATCTACATACTGGTATAGAGTTTTTAATTCCTTCTTCTGCTAGAACTAATTGAAAACCATGCGCAATACTTTCTCCAGATATAGCAGGTACAAAATATGTTGTAAAACCATCTTTTTCAGGAACTAGTATTGGGACTCTCCTATGTTTAACATAATTGCCTATTGATTCAGTCATATTTAAAGCTTCAACATTTAAAAGAACTCTACCTCTTATTGATAAAAAAATATCTTTCATCTTTCTTCACCTTGTTTTTGTTTAAGTTCTTTTTCCATTACTTTAAGTTTTCCTAAAATCGCTAAAGCTTTTGCTGAAATTAATGATACAATTTCTCTTATTTCTTTTCTATCACTAGTTGTTTTTACACTATTTACTTCTTTTTCGACTTCCATAAAATTTATCCATTTTGCTTCATTTTCACTACTTTTCTTTTCGAATCCTCTACTTAAAATTGAGTGATAATCTCTCATAGCTTCTCCAAGATAAAATATTGCTAAATCTCTTGAGGGGGCATTACGAAGTTTGTCTATGTATGTATAACTTTCCTGCTCATTCATTAAAACTGCTAACATCCTTGCAGTATTGTCAAATAACATTTCTTTTTCAGACAATTTTGATCAAAATAATATAAAACTTTCTTATATTTAAATGTTTCTAATTTTTGAAACTGTTTCATTTTTTAGAAACATTTAAATATCACTTTACTTTTAATGAAATGATATGATCATAGTCATAACTTTAGGATTTGATGAAAAGTTTGCATTAAGAGCTGTAAGTAGAAGAGGACTAAAGCCGGAAGATGAAGTTATAATCCTTATACCAAAACCTACAGATGAAAGAGTAGAAAGAGCATTTCGAAATTTTGACGAAATCTTAAAAAAGGCATTCCAAAATCCAAAAGTAAGCAAAGTTTATGTCGAAGTAAGAGATTTTAATAAAGCTTTACGAGAAATAATAAAAGCTTTCATCGAAAGAAAAGAATCACATTTTTTAATAAATTTAAGTGGAGGATTAAGAATACTTATTTTAGAAACTTTCATTTCATCTCTTCTTTTAAATCTAGACGCAGAGATTGAGATTGAAATCGAAGATTTTTCAGGTTTAATATCTTTTCCTTTAAAAATAAGTTATCCATTAGTTTTAGATAAAAAAGATATAAAAATACTTAATGTGCTTAAAATTAATCCAAGTGATCTTTCTAAAATAGCAAAAGAAACTAAAATTAGTAAAACTACTGCTTGGAGACGAATAAAAAAACTTCAAGAGAAAAACCTTATAAAAAGAGATAGAGAAAAATATTCTCTTACAGAGTTCGGGACACTTGCTCTGATGTCTAAATCTTTATAGCTTATAGAAAAATTTTTATAAATTTAGAATGTTTTCTAATTTGATTCTTTATAAGACTTTAAAAACATTTAAGAGTAACTTTATATCATTAATTATAAG
>CAZUSI010000086.1:0-5092 GCA_964623395.1 uncultured bacterium
TTCCTAATCCAATGATACCAATTGTTTTATTATAAATATCTGTTCCCATAAATAAGTCAGATTCCCATTTTTTATTTTTCCGGAATTTTCTAAATTACTAATAGTTTTAGAAATATTATTAAGTAATTCATGCTTAGTACCATATCTTTTTAGTAATTTCTCACAAATCTTATGAAAATAACGATGTAGAGATATTTAAATATTTTCTTTTCTATAAAATATAGTAGCTTGTTCTGGTACCAAGTTTATAGGCACTTTACCTTTTAGTACATATAACACACTTTCAGCTGTACTCATTGCCATTGCTCTCCTAGTTTCAATGGTTGCTGAACCAATATGAGGTGTTAAAATAACATTGTCAAGTTGTAATAAAGGATCGTTTAAAGGAATTGGTTCTTTCTCGAAAACATCTAATCCTGCCCCTGCAATTCTCTTTTCCTTTAGAAATTTTGTTAAAGCATATTGATCTATTAAAGCCCCTCTTGAAGTATTAATTAAATAAGCGCTTTTCTTCATTAAGCTTAATTCTCTTTCTCCAATCATTCCTTTAGTTTCCTTATTTAAAGGAACATGTATTGAAACAATATCTGAATTTTTTAATAATTCATCCAAACCCATGAATTTAGCATTAAGTTCTTTTTCAATATCTTTCTTTCTTGTACGTGAATAATATAATATATTCATTCCAAATGCGTACGCCCTTTTTGCTACTTGATAACCTATTCTTCCCATACCAATTATCCCAATATTCTTTCCTTTTAAATCTACACCTAATGGAAAATAACTTTCTCCTTTAGCCCATTCCATTCTAACATATTTATCAGCCTTACAAATTTTTCTTGTTAAAGATAATATAAGAGCAAATGTAAGATCAGCTACAGCATCGGAAAGTACATCTGGAGTGTATGTTACATATATTCCCTTTTTCGTACACGCATCCACATCAATATTATCATAACCTACTCCATATCTAGCTACTATTTTAAGCTTAGGAGCTTTAGCTAAGAATTCTTCGTCAATTCTCTTTAATCCGATTATTGCAGCGGATGCTTCAGCAATTACTTTCCTAAATTCTTCATTAGATAATGGTTCAAATATTAAATCTGCAACATCACTAAGCATATCGATAGCATCTTTATGGAAATGCTCCTTTTTTAATTCAACGTAAACTTTTGCTTTCATATTCTAAATCGCCTATAAACTTAAATTTTTGATAATATTGGTTTTATTGTTTAATATAAATTTTTAGAATATAATAACTTAAAGTTTATATATTCTTATATTAAAGCATTAAATCTTTAGTGAAATTTTAGGATTATTTAAAAAGAATAGGTTCCAATCGAGTTCAAATTGCTTAGCTTTTTACATTTCAGTCTTCATCTTGGAAGAGTAAACCTTATGTACGAAAGTTTATTCTTCTTTTTAAGTAAAAGGACTAAAGTTTTCTTTAATATAATAACAGCTAATCCAAAAATAGAGATTGTCAACTTAATACTACACGTGCACTCATTCATTTTCCGAAACTCGTTTTTATATATTGAAAAATTGAATCGTTTTATCCTTCTTTTCAATTTACTAAACCAATATTCTATTAAATTTCTTATTCCAAAAATTTTCCTTCTATGTTTTAATTTTTAAAACTTCATTGGTCAAATGCGTACAGTTCTTTATCAGTATAAATAGCAGAATTATTTTATGCATGATTCTTTAATTTTCTCTAAGAATGTCAAGCACTCTCCTCCTTTAATTATTATGAAACAATTATTTCTTTACTTTTAACTTCTTTAGCTGCCCATGATTTTTTGTGTTAAATTAAATATTATAGTTTCATCTAAAGCTATAAACCCTCTTTTTTATTTATTTTCTTATTTTTTAATCAATTCATGACTTACTTTCCTTAAACTTAATCTTTTAACATAAGCTTTAACTCAATTACTTTAATATAAGAGCTGATTCTTCTTTAAGAATTTTTATATTTGAAAATATTAAGTAAAGTTGGTCTATACTTATCAAAAAGGTTTTTATCACCTTCTTCGCCTTTAGGGTAAATATGGACCTTTAAATCTTAAGTTGGCAAATCCTGATAGAAAGATGAGTTTAGCTTATTAAAAAGAAGAAGTTTTAGCTAATGAGAATTTAAATAAAAAGGAAGATGGACAAGCCATGAAAAATGGGGATATAATTTGTTTTACATAACTCTTAAGTTGTTGCATGCGATTTTTTATTTAAAAGAGATTTTATAATCATTAAGAGAATTGATAGCTGCAAAGCTTAATCGTTACATTTCTTTAATAATATTGTTTCTTTTAATGCAAAATAAGCCATAAATATAGAAATAGGGTCGACTATTTATAGATATCGTAAAAATTATAAGTTTATAGAAAGTAAAACTTTATATAGTCTTAAAATATATAAATTAGGGGGTGAAAATATAAAATGAAGGCATTAGTCAAAGTGCAACATGGAGATGGTTTTATAGAATTAAAGGAAGTACCACGTCCACATATAGGCCCTGATGATGTTTTAATAAATGTAAAAGCAGTTGGCATATGTGGATTTGATATCACCCTTTATCATGAAACTCCAGCATATTCAAAATTTCTAAATCCTCCTGTAATATTGGGTCATGAATTCTCTGGTGTAATAGTAGAAGTTGGTAAAAATGTGAAAGATTTTACTGAAGGAGACAGAGTAACATGTGAAACACATGCTGTAACATGTGGACGATGTTATTATTGTATGAGTGGAAAATACAATCTATGTCCAGAAAGGCTTGGTTTAGGTTATCAAAAAGATGGTGCATTTGCAGAATTCGTAAAAGTTCCAGTAATAAGATTACATAAATTGCCTAATAATATCTCATTCGAAGAAGGGGCTTTATCAGAGCCATGTAGCGTATGTTATCATGCATTAGTAGATATTGCACATATTAAACCAGGAGAATCTGTAGTTATAATAGGTCCAGGGCCTATTGGATTGCTTAGCCTTCAAATAGCTAAAATCCAAGGTGCACGAATAATACTTGTTAGTGGAACTGAACTTGATAAAGAAAGATTATCGTTAGCTAAAAAACTTGGTGCAGAAATGATAGCGAATATAAGTGAGGAGGATCCTGTTAAGAAAGTTATGGAAATAACTAATGGATTTGGTTGTGATATAGTTATTGAAACATCAGGAGCTGCATTAGCACGTATGCAAGCAATAGATATGGTTAGGAAAGGGGGGAAAATAGTTTTAATTGGTCATGGAGCTGGAAAAGCGGAAGTAAATTTAGATTTATTAGTATATAAAGAGGTAGCAATGCTTGGATCATGGAGTCATGTATGGGAAGATTGGGAGAATGTATTAAAGCTCATGGCAACCAATTATATAAATGTTAAACCCTTAATTAATAAATTTCCATTAAATGAGTGGAAAAAAGCCTTTGAAGCTGTTGAAATGAAAAAAGTAGTAAAAGCTATATTAATTCCATAAGACACTTTAGATAAGGATATATTTAAAAGTTGATTCACTTCATTTTTCACTTCATGTAAATATCTACAATTTCATTATAAAGTAAAGAGATCCCTAAATTAAAAACTTTTTTATAATACTAAATTTAACAATAATCTTTTTTGTATATCTCTATAATAAATATCATTTATCTATGTCTATTGTCTATATTCTTAAATGATGTTTATGCTAAAGTTCTTTTAATTAATTTTCTACTATTTGTTTTAATAAAAAATTTTATAGGAAATATATATATATTTTAATTTAAAGATAATTTATTTATGAAAGCTGCAATATGGTATGGAGGTAAAGATATTAGAATAGAAGATATACCTGAACCAGAGATAAGAGAAAATGAAGTTCTTATAAAAGTTAAAGCTGTTGGAATATGTGGTTCTGAACTTCATGCATATGAGGGGATTTCTGAAAGGAGAAAGCCACCACTTATAATGGGCCATGAATTTTCTGGAGAAGTAAAAGAAGTAGGTAAAAATGTAGAAAATTTAAGAAAAGGAGATAGAGTAGTTGTTGACCCAATTATTCGTTGTTTAAAATGTGATAATTGTTTAAGTGGAAGGTCAAACATTTGTGAAAATATGCATTTAATAGGTTTGCATACTCCTGGAGCATTTGCAGAATATATAGCTGTTCCCTCTGAAAAATGTTATAGAATTCCAGATAATTTATCTTTTGAAGAAGCAAGTATGGTGGAACCAATGGCTGTTGGAGTGCATGCTACAAATTTAGCTAATATAAAAATAAATAGCGATATAGCAATAATTGGAACTGGTGTGATAGGTTTATGTACTTTACAAGCAGCAAGAATAAGTGGTGCTGGAAGAATAATATGTTCCGAATTAATAGAATCTAGATTAAAATTAGCTGAAAAACTTGGTGCAAATATTTTAATTAATACAAAAGAAATAGACCCTATTGAAAAAGTTATGGAATTAACAGATGGAAAAGGCATAGATATTGCATTTGAAGCTGTTGGAATTCAAAAAACTGTACAACAAGCTATTGATATGATAAAAAAAGGTGGAAGTGTAGTGGTTATAGGTATGCTAGCTAAAAAAATGGAATTGGATATTCTAGATATTGTTACAAAAGAAAAAAGAATAATTGGTTCTTATGTATATACTCCATTAGATTTTAGAATAGCATTAAAATTGATATCTGAAAAAAGAGTTGATGTAAAATCATTAATAACACATGTTTTTCCATTAAAAGAAATATTAAAAGGATTTGAGGCTCTTTCTAAAAATAGAGAAGAAACAATAAAAGTTATAATAAAACCTTAAAAAGGTTCTATCAAATTGAGGTAATACTACTGCTTCTTTCATTTTTTTAATTTTTCTAATATTTTTCTTAATTTTATTACTAAAAAATTTGAATAAAGTTAAATAAACTCTTATAAAAGATTTTATCTACTATAACATTATTGCTATAAGGAAGTATATAAAACTTGGCTTATTATTTTCTCCTTGAAGTTTAAGATAGTTTAAAGTAATATAATATAAAAATTGAAAGTTTCTCTTTCTCCCTAAATATATATTATATTTAATTAAGGACATGTACATTTAACTAATGAAATTTTTAA
>CAZUSI010000087.1:0-5002 GCA_964623395.1 uncultured bacterium
CACTTTCATTTTTTTATTATAAACCATTATAATTAATTTATGAAAACGAAAAAAGCAATTATAACAGGGATAACAGGACAAGATGGTTCTTATCTTGCAGAATTTCTTATATCAAAGGGATATGAGGTTCATGGAATAATAAGGAGATCTTCAACAACATCAACAACGAGGATTGACCATTTATATATTGACCCACATGAAAAGGGAGCAAAATTATTTTTACATTATGGAGATTTATCAGATTCCTCATATTTAACAAATTTAATATATGAAATAAAACCTGATGAAATTTATAATCTTGGTGCTCAAAGCCATGTGAAAGTAAGTTTTGATTTACCAGAATATACAGGTGAGATAACAGGACTTGGTGCTGTAAGAATTCTTGAAGCAATAAGAAAAAGTAAAATAGAATGTAAGTTTTATCAGGCATCATCATCTGAAATGTTTGGATATTCATCACCTCCACAAAATGAAAATACTCCTTTTTCACCAAGAAGTCCATATGCAGCAGCAAAACTTTATGCCTATTGGATGACAAGAATTTATAGGGATGCTTATGGTATATTTGCAGTTAATGGAATACTTTTTAATCATGAATCACCAAGAAGAGGAGAAACATTTGTAACAAGAAAAATAACAATTGGAATTGTTAATATATTAAAGAAAAAACAAAGATATATTTATCTTGGAAATATAAATGCAAAAAGGGATTGGGGGTATGCACCTGAATACATTGAAGCAATGTGGAAAATGCTTCAAAAAGAAAAACCTGATGACTATGTAATTGGAACAGGTGAATGGCATTCTGTTAAGGAATTTCTTGAAGAGGCATTTTCTTATGTAGGACTTAAATGGGAAGATTATGTAAAAATAGATAAGGAATATTTAAGACCAATAGATGTGGAAAATTTAAGGGCAGATTTTTCAAAGGCAAAAAAAGAAATTGGATGGGAACCAAAAATAAAATTTAAGGAACTTGTTAGAATTATGATGGATGCAGAAATGAGAATGAATGGGATTACTCCTATTGGTGAAGGTGATAAAATTTTAAAGGAAAAATTTCCAAATAGATGGTGGATAAAGGATTGAAATTTTTAATAAATTTTCTTTATAATTAAAATATGGCAAAATGTTATAATTGTGGAAAACATACAAAAATTGGAAGGAATGTATCTCATGCCCATAATGTAACAAGAAGATTTTTTAAACCAAATTTACATAAGGTAAGAATTAAAGAAGGGAATAAGATAAAAAGAGTTTATCTTTGCACAAAGTGTTTAAGGAAATTTAATAAGGTAATTGGTTAAAAGATTTCCATCTTTTTGGATTTTTTACAAGGATATAATAATTGAGATAAAAACAAAGGAAATAATAATGCCCTTTTTACTTTTCTCATTTCTTTTAATAATATTCATTTCTTTTTCTTTACAAAATAAAGAATTTTCACCATTTATTTTCTGGCTTTCCTTTCTTTTTTCAGGAATAACAAGTTTATCAAGGTATCTTTTAAAAGAAACAAGTGGTGGATTTAAGGGAATATTAATTTTACCAATTGAAAGGGAAAGCATTTACCGGGGAAAAGTATTCTCACTTACATTTTTTCTTTTTATTTCAGGAATAATTTTATATTTTTTATTTACAATTTTCCTAAATTTCCCCATTTCCTTAAAAATATTTTTAAAATTTTTAATAATTTTATTTTTAATCTCCTTTTCCTTTTCTTCCCTTGGAATAATATTATCATTTTTATCCTTTCATACAAAGGCAAAAGAATTTTTCCTTCCACTTCTTATAATCCCACTTTTTATACCACCTTTTATCTCAGCAACTTCTTTAACACAAAAAATTATATCAAATGAAAAATTAATTTCACCTCATTTTTTCATCCTTTTATTTTTCTCAATATTTTATTTTTTCTTGAACGAATTACTTTTTGAAGAAGTTTTGATTGAATAATATGTTTAGCATGACAGGATATGGATATGCAAAAAGATATTCAAAAAAATATGGGAATTTTGAAGTTGAAATAATTTCATTAAATTCAAGGGTAATTGAAATATCACTTTCTGGAAATAGAGATGTTATAGGTCTTGAAAGAGAAATAAGGAATATGATTAGAAAATATTTTAAGAGGGGAAAATTTAAGATAAAATTTTATTTTCCACCTCCTGAAGATTATGAAGTTGATGAAAGGAAGATTAAAAAGATTTTAAAAAGCATTAAAAAATTTTCAAAAGGTAAAATAAATGTATATTTTGATAATGTTGATGTTTTAAAGGAAATATTTTTAAAAAGGGAAAATTTAAAGGAAAAGAAAAGGATTTTTTTGAAGTGTTTAGAAAATGCAATTAAAAAACTTTTAAAATTTAGGGAAATCGAAGGGAATAATTTAAAGAAGGCAATTATAAAAGAGGCAAATAAACTTAAAATTTTAATAAATAATTTAAATGATGAAAAATGTAAGGAGGAAAAAATAAGGCTCCTTTCCCATTTGGAATCAATTTTTAAAACAATAAATTCTAAAAAAGGTGGATGTGGTAAAAAAATTGATTTTTTAGGTCAAGAAATATTAAGGGAAGGAAATACAATTTCCCAGAAATCAGAAAGTATAGAAAATATAAATATTGCAATTGAAATAAAAATCTCAGCAGAAAACATTAGAGAAATAGCAAGAAATTTAGAATAATTAAAATTTCATATAAAAGGGGAGCATATAAAGGTATTTTTCATCAAATATTGGTGAATTGAAATTTATCCTTTCAAATGGTTTTAAATAGTTCCACCATTTTGGTGTTGGATAAATCTCTATCTTTACATCACCTTTAATTTTTGCAAGTTTTTTTGCTTCACGAATTGCATCAATTATCCCACCTATTTCATCAACAATTTTAACATCCTTTGCATCAATACCAGAATAAATTCTACCTTGTCCAAGAGAATCAACCTTTTCCATTTTCATTCCCCTTGAAATACTTACCCTTTTAACAAATTGCCAATAACCCCATTCAATCTCCCTTCTATAAATTTCCCTTTCTTCTTCTGTAAATTTCCTTGTAAAACTAAAAATATCTGCATGTGGCTTTGTCTTAACAGTATCAAAATTTATTCCAACATTTTTAAAGAATTTTTCCATTGAAAATTTTATACCAAGTATTCCAATTGAGCCAGTTAATGTTGTTTTATTTGCAAAAATTTTATTTGCAGGACATGAAATGTAATATCCTCCAGAAGCAGCAACCTGACCCATTGAAACAACAACTGGTTTTTTCTCCTTTAATCTTTTTATTCCATCATATATTATTTCAGATGCAAGTGCAGAACCACCAGGAGAATTAACTCTAAATATAACTGCCTTTATGCTCTTATCCTTTTCAACTTTTTCAATCAATCTTTTCATTGTTTCAGAGCCCATATTTTTACCACCAATTAAAGGAATTGGATTTTCAGAACTTTCACCTTGAACAATTCCACCTTCACCAACAATTATTGCAATCTTTTTCCTTTCATCCTTAAATTCCCTTCCCAAATATCTTCTTTTTGCAATTCTTTCATAATTTACTATAACTGGTTTTTTACCAAACCATTTTTCAATCAAACCTTCAATATCCCTCTCAAAACCTTCTGCATCAACAAGCCCTTCCTTTAATGCATTTTCAGAATTGAAATATCCCTTATTCATAAGTTCATCAACCTTTTCAACTGGTATATTTCTTCCTTCACTTATATTTTTCAAAATTAAATCATGAACATCCTTCAAAAACTCTTTTCTTTGATATCTATCCTCTTCTGACATATTTTCCCTTATAAATGGCTCAACAGCAGATTTATATTTACCAACCCTTTCAACTTCTACTTCAATTCCAATTTTTTCAAGCAAATCTTTAAAATATATGGTTTCCATATAAAGACCAGGAATTAAAATATCACCTATTGGAGTAATAACTATCTTTGAAGATATTGAAGCAATCATATAATCTATTGTTCCAAAATTTTCACCAATTGAAACAATCTTCTTTCCCCTTGATTTAATTTCTTTTAACAAATTATAAATTTCTTCACCCTGAGAAGGCGTAAAACTTGGATTTTTAAAACATAAAATAATTCCTTCAACATCTTTTTCATAAGATACCTTTTTTAAATCTTCCAATAAATCATAAAAGGATTTTCTTGATTTAAAACTTAAAAATCCATCAATTTCCCTTTCTTCAGGATAGTTTCCTTGAAGATAAATTTTAACCCATTTTTTCTTTTTTGGAAAAATACTTGGATATATTTCATTTGAAAATATAAAACCACCTAAATATTTAACTTTCTTTTTCTCTCTTATATTCCCTTCAGAAAATATTTTTGATTTTCCAAAGGAAATTTCAATTCCTGCAAAATATCTTCTTTCTTTATTTATTCTTCTATTTTCCTTAAAACCACCATAAAGATAAATACCATCAAGAATTTCAAAAACACCTTGATATTGGTAATAGTTCAATAAATTCCAGAAATTAAAATCTGCTGAAAAAGTTATCCTATCAGTAAATGGTCTTAATGATGCACCAACTGTTAAAGAAGAATCATAATTTTTTGGTAAATCTAAAAGGGCACCAAATCTCAAAACTTTAATAGGGGTAATAATTAAACCAAATTTTTGTGAATTTATATCACCAAAGGAATAGGAATAGCCAAAAGAAAAAGTTTCACCAATTGGAATGCCAATACCAATTGAATATATCTCTGTTTTTAAATAATCAATAAATGAAAATCCAATATTTCCTGTTGAAAGAGAATAATAGTATATATATTTATCATCAGTTTCTCTTGATGAAAAGTAAAATTCAAATCCTTGTTTTATTCCAAGTCCAGCAGGATTTAAAATTGCCCCACCACTTCTTATTGATGTTGAAACAGAATTAAAAAATGGAGAAAAAATTATATTAAGGTATAAAATTAATCCCATATAACCTCCTTTTAAAGATAAAAATTATAAAGTTTTTATGTTTTTATTTCAATA
>CAZUSI010000088.1:0-4991 GCA_964623395.1 uncultured bacterium
GAGGTGAGAGATGATAAAGGTATTGATTTTAACTGTTGCGCTGAATATAGGAAATGAAAAAATAAGGGGGACTCTTAAAAAAATTATGGAATACAAAAAAGGGAACGAAAAAATAGGTGTGATTGTTCATCTCAGAGAAAAACCCGATTATGAAATGATAAGAAATTTATCTCCAAGTGAATATATAGAATTTCTTAAAAGTTTCTGCGAAAATTCACAAAATAAAATTATAATTGATTTAAAAAATAAATTTTCAAATAAAATTTCAAAATTAAATCCTTTTTGGATTTTTAATGGATTTCATCTTGAAACTACAGAAGATGTTATAGAATTTCTTGCAAATAAAGAAGAGGTTGAATATATAACCTTAGATTCTAAAATAAAAATTAATGATTTTAAACCCTCTAATCAAATTTCACTTTTTGAATGGAATATTTTGAATGTAAAGGCAGATTCCTGCTGGATGGCAGGATACACAGGAGAAGGAATTATAATAGGACACTTAGATACAGGTGTGGATATTAACCATCCTGCTTTGCAAGGTAAATGGCTTTCTCCTTATTGGTATGATGCAGTTAATGGTCAAACAAACCCCTATGATGATAATGGACATGGAACAAATACAATAGGAATAATTTTAGGAGGTGATGGATTAGGACCTTTTGAAGATGATATAGGAGTTGCACCAGGTGCAAAATTTGTTGTATGTAAAGTATTGGATTCAACAGGAACCTTTCAAATCTCATGGATACATAATGGGCTTCAAAAATTAATGGAATGGAAAGGACAGGGTTTAAATATTCGGATAGCATGTGGTTCATGGAGTTCAGATTCAACAACTTTTTTAGACCTATGCAATGCTGTTAAAACACTAACTTATGTTGGAATAATTCCGGTATTTGAGATTGGTGATTATGGACCTGATTCTGGAACTGCTGGAACACCTGGTAATTATCCAACTTTGATAATAGGAGTTGGTGCAACTGATGCAAATGATTATGTGGCTCTTTTTTCTGCAAGAGGACCTGCGCCTGATACATCCCCCTGGAACGGTGCATTAAAACCTGACCTTTGCGCACCAGGAGTAAATATAAGAACTTCTATTCCTGGTGGAGGTTATGCAACTTATAGTGGAACAGGAATGGCAACCCCACATGTTGTAGGTGGAATAGCAATTATTTTCCAGAAATGCCCAAATTTATCTTTTTCAGAAATTTATAATGTTCTTACACAATATGCAAAAAAACCTTCACATGGTGCTCCTTACCCAAATAATAGTTATGGATGGGGAATTCTCGATATATATCAGGCATTAATTCATGCATGTAGTGAAATTTCAGAACTGCCTAAAAATTTAATTCCTTTAGATTTTTATATAAATCCCCCTTTTAAAATATACGATATAAATGGAAGATGCATAAAGGATTTAAAAAGTGGAATATATTTTATAAATTTCAAAAATAAAGAAAAGAATTTGAAAATTATAAAAATAAGGAAGTAAATTTAAAGATGAAATTGAAAAAGTAAATGGGGAAAATGAAATAATTTCTTTGATTTCTTTACTTTAAATTCTTTATAATTTTAAATCTTTGGGCCCATAGCTCAGGTGGTTAGAGCGCGCGCCTGATAAGCGCGAGGTCGGTGGTTCGAGTCCACCTGGGCCCATTTATTTTTTAAGGAGGATTTATGAAAAAATTATTTATTTTAATTACAGGAATAACTATTTTATATTCATCTGAATCAAGGATAAAGTCGTTCGGAAATATCAAAGATTTTGTAATTGACCCTTCAATTTCATACCTCTACCCTTCTCTTTTAAAAGAGTTTCCTGACCTTTTATGGATTGAATTCACTGATTCTTCTTTACAAAATCTTCCTTATATTTCTTTTTGTGGAATAAATTTAAAATTTAATGAAAAAGCTGGTGTTTTCTCCTTCATTTACAATTATCCCTCTTATTTTTATCCTTATATAAACTCATATCCTTCAAAAATAGAGAAGGAATCAAGAGGATTTGAAATTTTATGGGCAAAAACTATAAGTGATAAGATTGATATAGGAGCAGGAGTTTCTTTTGTTTATAAAGATGAAAAGGAGGAAGACACAATTTTAACAGGAACACCGATTATCTCAATCTCTGACATTGAAATTATGCCATCTATTTCTTATAAAATTTCTGAAATTAGGAATTTAACTATTTCTTTGCATTTTTCTTCAAATTCTTTTTATCAGGAATATTATACATCTACAATTCAGGATACAATTGATGGAAAAGGGAATTCTTTTTATGGTTTGAATTTAAGATATTTAAATAAAATTGGTGAATATTCAAATTTAATTCTTGGTTTTCATTTTTATTCTTATCCTAAAAAATATGAAGAATCAATAAATGCATCCGAATTTGAACAAAAAAAGGATGAGATGAATTTCAATCTTGGATATTATACAGAACCTCTTGAAAATTTAAAGATAATAACAGGAATTAACACAAATTATTTAAAAATTGACACAACAAGAACAATTGGAACTGAAAAGAAAAAGGGGACTTTAAATGCTTTTTATATAAATGGAATTTTAGGAGGGGAAATTTCCATTGGGAAAAATTTTGAAGTAAGAAGTGGTTTAAGAAAGAGTGTATTAAGGAGTATAAAGGATAAAAATTATAGTATAGGTGGGAAAAAAGAAGATATTATAAATCAGGAGGAATATAATTTTGAAATGGGTTTTTCCTTTTTAAAGGATGGATTTAGACTTGATGGAGTTATTTCAAAAGACCTTTTATTTAAAGGTCCATTTTTATTTTCTGGTAAAGAAACGGGATTTTTAACATCTTTTTCAATTTCCTATAATTTTAGCTTGTTTTAAAAATGCCTGTTAAAAACGATAAATGGATAAGGAAAATGGTTAAAGAGTATAAGATGATAGAGCCCTTTTGCGATTCTCTTATTCAAAAAGGTGTTATATCCTATGGAATTTCATCATATGGTTATGATATAAGGGTTGCTGATGAATTTAAAATTTTTACAAATGTTTATTCTGCTCTCGTTGACCCAAAAAATTTTGACCCAAGGTCATTTGTTGATTTTAAAGGAGATGTATGTGTTATACCTCCAAATTCATTTGCACTTGGAAGAAGTGTTGAATATTTCAGAATTCCAAGAAATGTCCTCGGGATATGTATTGGTAAGTCAACATATGCAAGATGTGGAATTGTAATAAATATAACTCCACTTGAACCTGAATGGGAAGGCCATATAACAATTGAAATATCAAATACGACTCCTTTACCTGCAAAAATTTATGCAAATGAGGGAATTGCTCAAGTTATATTTATAGAATCTGATGATATATGTGAAATTTCCTATAAGGATAGAAAAGGAAAATATCAGGAACAAAGAGGTATAACTCTTCCAAGAATTTGATAAAATTTTTAATTTTATTTTCTTTATTTATTAAGGAAAATCCTTCATATCTTGATTCTACCTTAAATTTTTTATGGAATGGAAATTATGAAGATGTAAAAAAAAGAATTAAGATTTTAAAGGAAAAACTTCATGAAAATGACCCCCTACCCTTTCTTTTAAGAGTAATCTATTTGTATCAATTTATGCAGGATTATGCAAAAAGTGATTCTGAAAATGTTTTTTTAAAGGAAATTGAAAAAGTGATTGAAATTTCTGAAAAAAATAAAGGAGATATTTTATGGGGAAAATTCTGTAAAGCATCAGCAATTGCTTATAAGGCAATGTGGTTTTTTGATAAAGAAAATTACATAGGGGCTTTAAAAGATGGTATGGAAGCAGTTAATCTTTTTACAGAATGTATGGAAAATAATTTCTTTTTAAAAGATTATTATCTTGCTCTTGGAATATACAATTATGGAACAAGTATATTGCAAAAATATACAAAGGAGATAATTTTTAAAGGTGAAAGAAAGGAAAAAGGGATTGAACAAATTGAAATTTCTTATAAGGAAGGTAAATTTACAAAACCTCTCTCTGCAATTGTTTTAATATACATATATTCAAAGGAAAGGGAGAAAAGGGAAAAAGCAATTCAAATTGCAGAAAATCTTTATAAAGAATTTCCAAATTCAAGAATATCCTTATGGCATTTAGGACTTAGTTATGCTTCTTGTGGTGAATGGGAAAAGGCAAAGGAAATTTTTGAAAAACTTTTTGAAAATATTGAAGAGAATCAAAAGGATTCCTATTATATGAGGGCAGCAATAAGATATTATTTAGCAAAAATAAACAATTTACTCAAAAATAAAGAAATTGCAAAAAAATATATAAAAGAGGCAGAAAAATTTATTAAAAAATCAAAATGGCACAAAAGAAAATATCTTGAAAAAAGAATTTATTATATTAAGAAAATTTTGGAGAAGTAATTATCTTTTATATTTTCCCATCAACTCTCCCTTAGCAATTATATGTCCCTCCATTTTTTTAAGAAGTTCTGCCTTTGTTAAACCTGGCTCTAAATTTAAAAGAGTATCAAGGGCATAAATTTTAAAGAAATATCTATGTGTTCCAAATGGAGGACATGGACCACCATATCCTATTTTTCTAAAATCGTTTATCCCTTGTTTTGCTCCATTTTCAAGAATTTTATCATTTGGAATTCCTTCTTCCAATTCATTTACATTAGCAGGTAAATCGTATAAGACCCAGTGAACAAATGTTCCCATTGGTGCATCAGGGTCATCACATATGATTGCTATACTTTTTGCATTTTCAGGAACTCCACTCCAAGAAAGTGGTGGAGAAATATTTTCACCATCACATGTATATTTTTTTGGTATCATCCCTTCATGAGGAAATGCTGAACTTTCAATTTTTATTTCTTTCATTTCTTCCTCCTTTTTTATTTCCTTAACTTCTTTTTTAACCTCTTTTTTTTGACAGAAAAGAAAAATTATCATAAATGAAATGAGGAATTTTAAAACCATAACCACCTCCCCTTTAAAAATATTATTTTAAACATCTTGA
>CAZUSI010000089.1:0-4915 GCA_964623395.1 uncultured bacterium
GGGTGTTTTATTTTTCTTATTTCACTTACTAAATCTGCCTTTTCAATAATTTTTTTTGTTGCTCCCCTTCCCGTTAAGATAAGTTCAACATTTTCCGGTTTTTTATCCATTATCTCTAAAATTTCTTCCTCTTTTAAAAATCCATCCCTTAAAGAAATTAGAATTTCATCAAGAATAATTATATTATATTTTTTCTCCTCATAAATTTTTTTAACAAATTCAATCCCCTTTAAGCATTCTTCCCTTAATTTTTCTTCTTTTATATTATCAAAATGTGGATGCTCCTTTGCAAATAAAAAAACATCTATATTAAGCTTTTTTAATATTTCAATTTCTCCATATTCCCATTTTTCTGGATTTTTATGAAAAACTATAAAGCATACATTTAATTTATGGCTTTTTGCCCTTATTGCAAGACCAACTGCAGATGTTGTTTTCCCTTTTCCATCACCCGTATAAACTTCTATTAATCCCTTTTCCATTTCTTAATTTTAAATTTTATCTTCCATAAATTTCAATAAATTTTTTAATTATTTTTAATCTTTCTTCAATCTCGTTGAATTTTTTAAAAGAAAGCTTCCATTTCCAATTTCCTTCTTTTTTCCCAGGTCTATTTATCCTTGCATTTTCATCTAAAAATAAAATATCTTGGATAGGAAATATTACCAAATTTGATTTTGAAAATATTAAAATTCTTATAACTTCTAATAAAATTTCTTCAACATCCCCCTTTTTGTTTATATAATCTAAAAAAAATTCTTTCACATCTTCATCAATTTCCTTTAAAAACCATCCTTTAAGTGTATTTGTATCATGAGTTGTTGTATAAGAAATAGAATTTTCAATATAATTATGGGGGAGATGGGGATTATGTTTGTTTTTGTCTCCAAAACCAAAAATAAATACTCTCATTCCAGGAATTTTAAATTTTTCTTTAACTTCTATGACATCTTCTGTTATATATCCAAGATCCTCTGCAATTATATTTATGTTTTTGAATTCATTAAAAATCTTTTCAAAAAAATCATAGGGAAAACAAGGAACCCATTTCCCTTCTCTTGCATCTTCTTTTCCATAAGGAATTTCATAATAGGCAACAAATCCTCTAAAATGGTCAATTCTTATCAAATCATAAAATTTTAAACTCTGTTTAAACCTTTTTATAAAATAATCAAATTCTTTTTCTTTTAATTTTTCCCAATTATATACAGGATTTCCCCAAAGTTGCCCTTTTTCTGAAAAATAATCAGGAGGAACACCTGCAACATATAAGGGATAAAAATTTTCATCAATTTTAAATATCTCTTGATTTTCCCATACATCAGAACTATCAAAAGAGGGATATATTGGAAAATCACCTATTATTTTTATTCCCTTTTCATTTGCATAATTTTTTAATTTTTTATATTCTTTATAAAAAATGTATTGAATAAATTTTTCCTTATTTATTTCCTTTTCAAAAATTTTTTTTAAATCTTTAATTACTTTTTCATCCCTTTTTATAATTTTTAAAGGCCATTTATTCCATCCCTTTTTAAAATATTTTTTTAAAACATTAAAAATTGAAAAACTTTCAAGCCAAAAACTATTTTCATTACAAAAATTTAAAAATTCCTCATCCTCTTTTTTTAAAAAATTTTCATAAGATATATTTAAAATTCTTTCTTTAAATTCATAAACCTTTTCATATTCAACTTCATCCTCTTTAAATTCTTCTAAATTCCCTATATCTTTTTCATCTAACAATTTTTCTTTAATTAAAAATTCAATTGATATGAATAAAAAATTTCCTGCAAAAAGGGAAGAGCTCATATATGGAGAATTTTGATTTGAAATATCTACTGGATTAAGTGGTAAAATTTGCCAATATTTAAATCCATATTTAGAAATTAAATCAATAAATTTGTAAGAAAATTCACCAAAATCACCAACACCATATTTTGAAGGAAGTGAAAAAATTGGAAGGAAAATTCCAGCACTTCTTTCAAACATTTTTTAAAAAAATAATTGCAAGGGGTGGAAGTTTTAAAACAATTGAATAATTTCTTCCATGAAATTGAATTTTTTCTGAAAAAATTTCTCCATTTTTAACATTACTACCGCAAAATTCAGCATCATCACTATTTAAAACCTCTATGTATTTTCCCTCCTTTGGAACACCAATCCTATAATTTTCCCTTACAACTGGTGTAAAATTACAAACTATTAAAATAAAATCACCTTCTCTATTTTTTCTTAAAAAACTTATAACACTTTGATTATAATCGTTAAAATCAATCCATTCAAAACCTTCTGGTTCAAAATCAATTTCATATAAGCATGGTTCATTTTTATAAAATTCATTTAATTTTTTAACCCATTTAAAAATTCCCATATGAAAGGGATCCTTTAAAAGGGAAAAATCAATTTCCTTTTCATGATTCCATTCTTCCCATGGAGCAATTTCACTTCCCATAAAAAGAAGTTTTTTACCAGGATGAGCAAACATGTATCCATATAAAAGTCTTAAATTTGCAAATTTTTGCCATTTATCACCTGGCATCTTTGAAATCAATGAACCTTTTCCATGTGTAACTTCATCATGGGAAAGGGGTAAAATAAAATTTTCTGAAAAGGCATACCATATACTAAAAGTTATACTGTTGTGATGATATTTTCTATAAATTGGATCCTTTGAAAAATAAAATAATGTATCATGCATCCAGCCCATATTCCATTTCATCCCAAAACCAAGTCCACCCAAATAAACTGGTCTTGAAACACCAGGCCATGCAGTTGATTCTTCTGCAATTGTTTGAATTCCTTCAAATTCCTTATAAAGATAGGTATTCATTTCCTTTAAAAATTCAATTGCTTCAAGGTTTTCCCTTCCACCATATATGTTTGGGATCCATTCACCTTCTTTCCTTGAATAATCAAGATAAAGCATTGAAGCAACAGCATCAACTCTTAATCCATCAGCATGATATTTATCAAGCCAAAAAGCAGCACTTGAAATCAAAAAGGATTTCACCTCATACCTTCCATAGTTAAAAATTAAACTGTCCCAATCAGGATGTCTTCCTTTTCTTGGGTCAGCATGTTCGTATAAATGGGTTCCATCAAAAAAAGAAAGTGCAAAATCATCCTTTGAAAAATGTGAGGGAACAAAATCCAAAATAACACCTATTTTATTTTTATGTAAATGATCAATCAAATACATAAAATCATCAGGATTTCCAAACCTACTTGTTGGAGCAAAATAACCTGTTACAAGGTATCCCCATGAGCCATAAAAGGGATGTTCCATAACTGGCAAAAATTCAACATGTGTAAATCCAAGTTCTTTAACATGCTCACATAAAATATGGGCAATTTCTCTATAATTTAAAAATTCCCCATTTTTCCTTTTAAAAGAGCCAAGATGGACCTCATATATTGATATTGGAGAATTTAAGGAATTAAATTTTTTTCTATTTTTTATCCATTCATCATCATTAAATTTATAATTCCATCTCCATACTATGGATGCATTTTGAGGAGGTTTTTCAAAATAAAAACCAAAGGGGTCAGATTTATAAAGTTTATATCCATATTTTGATACAATATAGAATTTATAAAGGGAACCAGTTAAATCCTTAGGAACTACTCCTTCCCATATACCTGAACCATCCCATCTTGGAAAAAGTTCGTTTTTTTCAATTTCCCAATTGTTAAAATCACCAATTACATAAACCTTTTCTGCATTTGGTGCCCATACTGAAAAATATGTAATGTATTTATCATCTTTTTTTAAAACATGGGCACCAAGTTTTTCATAAAGTTTATAATGGCATCCCTTTTTAAATAAATAAATATCATAATCTGTGAAAAGGGAAAACATTAAATTTTTTTAAAATAATGACTGAAATAGAGTTTATCAATTGTCCAAAGCCCTGGTGGAATTTCAAAAACTTTATCTATCCAGTTAGAGACAATTGATGCTGTTGCTTCATCACCAGGGATTCCACCAGGTATTTCAATTTTTAAAGATGGCTTTCCATCTATAATTATTAAATCCATAGGGTTTTCAGCATCAAGGCTCATTTCAAGAAATAAATTTATTTTCACATCTTCATAAGTTTCTATTTTAACATTATGAATTATTCCACATACATATCCTGGATTTACTTCAAAAAAATCAGTTTTTATATAACTTTTTGCAATTTTTGGATCACATTTTTCTTCCAAATTTTTAATTTGAAATTTTAATGTTTTTGCAATTATAGAGCCTGATTCAGCGAGCCCAACATGCCCTATTTCTCTTTTTTCCCATTTTTCTTTAAATTGAGAAGGAGTTAATCCAGAGCCAATCTTTTTTTGCAAGGGATATCTTCTTTTACTTGCATTTTGAATTCTCTTTATATTTATCTCTTTAATTTCTTCAAAAATTCCTGAAAAAATTATGGGAAGTAAATCCATTGCAAAACCAGGATTAACACCAGTTGGAATAATTGCTCTTTTTTTTCTTTTTGCCCTTTTATCTATTTTTTCAGCAAGTTCTTTATTTTTTAAATATGGATCTGTCATTTCTTCTGTTGTTGTAATTATATGATGTCCTTTATCAAGAATTAAAAGGTATTCATCAAAAACATCTTTTAAATAAGAAGATGTAAGATGAAGGACTACACCATTTTTTTCTCTCTCCAAAACCCTTTCTGCATCACTTTCCACATAAATATCCTTAAATTTTTCAGAACCTGTAAGAGTATAGAGGGATTTATTTACTTTTTCAGGATCAATATCAATAACACCTATAAGTTTTATTCCTTCTTTTTTTTCAAGATTTCTTAAAACAATTTTTCCAACTTCACCAAAACCAAAAATAAATACTGGTTTCATACTATTAATTTTAAAAGAAAAGGGCACTCTAAAACAAATTTTTGACTTTTAAATA
>CAZUSI010000090.1:0-4912 GCA_964623395.1 uncultured bacterium
TTCATCATAATAAGATTTTTGAGTATATAACAATTTTGCTGCTCCAAAATCTCGTTCGCCTCTTTCAAACCACTCCTTAATTATCTTCTCTTTCATATAGCACTTTCCCTTTTTCTAAAATTTCTTCTATGAAATTATCACCCATTTTTAATCTTTCTTTAATTTCTTCAATTGTTAAAACTAAAGGGGATACAGGAATTTCATTTTCTGAATCATAAATAAGTCTTTTAACTTCAATAAATCTATCCACTCTTCTTTTTTCGTCTGTTTCCTTAATTATCAAAATATCAATGTCACTATCCTCAGTATAGTTCCCTAATGCATAAGAGCCAAAAAGAATGATTTTAACAGGGTGATATTTTTCTACAAGAATATCTACAATTCTTTTTATAATTGAATTTATTTTATCAGAGTAACCTTCTTGTACTTCATTTAATCTCATACACTCTCCAATATATATCTCTTTAATTTCATTTTATATAATCCCCAATCTTTTTCCAACTCTTTCAAATATTTCAAGACCTCTTTCTATTTGCTCATCTGTATGGGTTGCCATACAACTTGTTCTTAAAAGGGAATCTCCTGGTGGAACACCTGGAGGAACAACAGGATTTACATATACACCTTCTTCAAGAAGTTCCTTCCACATATAAACTGTTTTCCATTTATCTCTTATATAAACAGGAACAATTGGAGTCTCACTTTTTCCTATGTCAAATCCAATAGATTTTAATCCATTTCTCCATTTTTCAGATATTCTTTTTAAATTTTCTATTCTTTCAGGCTCCTTTTGCATGATTTCAAGTGCTTTTAATGCACTTGCTAAATTTGCTGGTGGTATTGCTGCTGAAAATATAAAAGATCTTGCTGTATGTTGAATGTAAAATAAAACATCTTTATCACCTGCAATAAATCCACCTAAAGAAGCAAAGGATTTGCTAAAAGTTCCCATTATTAAATCAACATCTTTTTCGCAACCAAAATAATTTGCAGTCCCTCTACCATTTTTTCCAAGAACACCAATTGAATGGGCATCATCAACCATTAGGCGTGCCTTATATTTTTTACATATTTCTATTATTTCAGGTAAAGGAGCAATTTCACCTGTCATTGAATAAACACCATCAACTATAACTATTTTCCCTTTATCTTCTGGCAATTTTTTTAAAATTTTTTCTAAATCTTCTAAATCGTTATGTTTAAATCTTTCCATTTTTCCAAAACTCATTTTACATCCATCAATTATTGATGCATGGTCTTCCTTATCAACAATTGCAATGTCATCCTTTCCAACAATTGCAGAAATTGTTCCTACATTTGTTTGGTAACCAGTTGAAAAAACAAGGGCTTTTTCTTTACCTAAAAATTCTGCGAGTTTTTCTTCAAGTTCTAAATGTAATTTAAGTGTCCCATTCATAAACCTTGAACCAGTAACACTTGTTCCATATTTTTTAATTGCTTCAATTGCTGCTTCTCTTACCCTTTTATCAGTTGTAAGTCCTAAATAATTGTTTGAGCCAAACATTAAAACCCTTTTTCCATTTATTATTGCTTCTGTTCCTTCATTGTTTTCAAGAGGAATAAAAAAGGGATAAACACCTTTTTCAATTGCAATCTTTGCTTCATAAAGGGGATTTAAAGGGGTTAAATTTGTGCACTTTTCAAATATATCCATATTTACCTCCTCTTTTTAATTTTTAATTATAAAATTAATCAATAGGGATTTGCAAAAAATGATGAAATAAAGGAAATGTATAAGAAATATTTTATTTTTGAGGAAATCTCTTTTTTTTCTTTTAATTTATTCCAAAAAATTGCAAATAGGAAAAAGAAAATTAAAAGGAAAATGTAAATGATGTAAATTTGTAAAAAACTTAGTTTTTCTGAAAGAAAATGTTTTAATCCAGGATTTAAAACCCATCCATAAACGATGGGTAAATGAAAAAAATAGACAAGGAGTGATTCTTTTCCAAAAATTTGTAAAATTGAAAGAACTTTATTTTTTTTATTTTCAAAGAATAAAGTTAAAAAGGAAATGAAGGAAATGATTGAAATTCTTAAAAATGTGATTTCATAAGGTAATTTAAAAATTTTAAGGATTAAAAAGATGAAAAAAGAGATTATTGAAAAGATGAGAAAATTTTTATTTTTTTTGTTTAAAAGGAAAAAATAACCAATTATGCATCCTGAAAAAAGATATAGGGAAAAGGGAGTTAATGGGAAAAGGGAATTTTTAAAATATTTTGAAATTAAAAGGGGTAAAGAAATTTCTTGTTTTTTGAAAAATATTGTTAGAAAATAAAAAATTAAAAATAAAATAAAGGTAAAGGGGATAAAAATTTTTTCTTTTCTTAAAATAAAATAAGAAATTTGTAAAATTAAAAGGGTCATTCCTATGCATTGCAATATATCAACATTTAAGAAATTTTCTAAATCACTTAAAGAGGACTTTAAAAATGTTTTTTTAAAGGAAAAATAGGGAAGATGTAAGATGTAGCCAAGAATTATTATAAAAATTAATCTTCTTAATCTTGTAAATAATTTTTCAGAAAAATAAAGGTAATGTTTTTTGTTTAAGGTTGAAATTGAAAAGGAAAGACCTGATGCAAATAAAAAAAGAGGTGCAGTAAATCCTCTTATATTTTGCCAAAAAATCCAAAAAAGGGATTTTTTTTGAAGAGGTGATAAAAGGGCGTCAAGGGTATGTCCATGAATCATTTCAATAAGTGCAATTGCCCTTAAAAGGTCCAAAAATAAAAATCTTGTCATTTAAACCTTTTTAAAAGTAAAGAATTACCAACAACTGAAATATCTGATAAAATCATTGCAAGTGCAGCAACTTCTGGTCTTAATAAAAATCCAAGCCAATTATAAAATACACCTGCTGCAACTGGAATTGCTAAAATGTTATAAATAAAGGCTAAAAATAGATTTTGTTTTATCTTTGAAAAGGTCTTCTTTGAAAGTTTTATTGCTTTTACAACATCCCTTAAATCATTTTTTACCAAAATTATTCCACCTGTTTCCTTCGCTATATCAGTTCCAGCCCCCATCGCAATTCCAACATCAGAAGATGCAAGCATTGGTGCATCATTGATTCCGTCACCAACTGCACCAACAATTTTATTTTCTTCTTTAAGTTTCCTTACCATTTTTTCCTTATCCTGAGGTAAAACTTCTGCTAAAATTTTTTCAATGCCAATTTTTTTTCCAATTGCATAAGCAGTTTTTTTATTATCTCCTGTTATCATCCATACATCAATTCCCATCTTTTTGAGTTCTTCAATTACCTCTTTTACATATTCTTTTAAAGTATCAGAAATTGCAATTGCACCTATGATTTTATCATCTTCTTTAACTAAAATAACTGTTTTACCCTCTTCCTCAAATTCTTTTCCCAAATCACTTTCAATCAATCTCCTATTCCCAACTAAAATTTCCTTCCCATTAATTTTACCTTTAATCCCTTTACCAGGAATTACTTCAAAATCCTTTACATCATATAAATTCAAATTTCTTTTTTCTGCTTCTTTTAAAATTGCAACATCTAAGGGATGATTTGTATTTTTTGCTAAACTTGCTGCTACTTGAAGGCAATTTCCTATAACATCAGTGACAGTTGCTTCTCCTTTTGTTAATGTTCCTGTTTTATCAAAAATAATTGTATTTAATCTATGAACTCTTTCTAAATATTCTCCACCTTTAATTAAAATTCCATTCTCTAAACCCTTTGATAAACCCACCATAACAGCCATTGGTGTTGCAATACCAAGAGCACAAGGACAAGCAATAACTAAAACAGATATTGATGCAGTTAAAGCAAATAAAAAAGGATAACCTTTTATAAAATACCAGAAAATAAATGTTATTATGGAAATTAAAACAACAATTGGAACAAAATAAGAAGATACTTTGTCAGCCAATCTTTGAATTTTTGCCTTTGAATTTTGTGCTTCTTCAACAAGTTTAATTATTTGAGATAATGTCATATCTTTTAAGGATTTTGTCACTTCAATCTTTAAAAAGCCATCTCTATTTATAGTTCCACCAAATACTTCATCATTCTCTTTTTTATAAATGGGAAGTGCTTCCCCTGTAATCATTGATTCATCAATAATTGCTTTTCCTTCAATAATTTTTCCATCTACTGGTATTTTTTCACCTGGCTTTACTAAAACAATGTCCCCTTCTTTAATTTCATCAAGCAAAATTTCGATTTCATTACCATCCCTTAAAATTCTTGCAGTTTTTGACTTTAATTCCATCAATTTTTTTACACCCTCCCCTACCTTTGCTCTTGAAATTTTTTCCAAAAGCATACCAAGTGTTATTGTTGTTAAAACTACAGAGGATGCCTCATAAAAGAGAGGACCTTTAATGAAAAATGTAGCAAAAAAGGAATAAAGATAAGCAGATGAAGTGCTTAAAGAAACCAAGGTGTTTAAATCTGCCATCTTTTCTTTTAAAGCAAAATAAGCACCCTTATAAAAGGGAATTCCAAGGATTATTTGGACTGGTGTAGATAAAAGGAAAAGTAAAAAATTAAATTTTTCATGATAGAAAAAATTGGAGATAATCCAGACAGGCAAACTTAAAAAAAGTCCTAAGAAAAATCTTTTCCAATCCTCTTTTATTTCATCCTTTATCTCACCTTCTTTTTTTAAAATCTTATAACCTGCTTTTTCAATAATTTTTTTAATTTTTTCCTCATCTATTTTTGAGGGGTCATATTCAATAATTGCCTTTTCAGAAATAAAATTTACATTTACAAAAATAATTCCCTTTTCTTTTAAAAGCCCTTTTTCAATAACCTTTGCACAACCTTCACAATCCATACCATAAATTTTTAAATTAACCCTTTTCATCTTATGAATTTAAAAATTGTTTCTGTCAATTCTTTTATCATATCCTC
>CAZUSI010000091.1:0-4876 GCA_964623395.1 uncultured bacterium
TATTAATAGAAGCAATGGCATGTGGAAAACCAATAGTTGCCTCAAGAAGTGGAGCAATACCAGAAATTGTAATTGATAATGAGACAGGATTTTTAGTAGAACCTGGCAATATAAATGAATTAGCTGAAAAAATTTCATTACTTATTTCTGATAGTAAATTAAGAGAAAAAATGGGTTATAAAGGAAGAGCTAGAGTTGAGAAAAAATTTTCTTATGAAGTAATTATTCCTAAAATTAAAGAATTATATTACTCAATTAATGGATAACTTATTTATGAAAAATAAGTGTTTAGGGGAAGATGATGGAGATTTTTAACTTAAGCTTTAAGGGCTTATGCTTACTTCAATTTATATTCCCACACCCATAATATTGCTTAGGGTAAGTATAGACCAGCTTTATTTATTATTTTTATTTTCTAAATAGAAAAACTTTTCCTAGAAGATCTCCTTCTAGTAAAAGGATTATGCTTAAGAAAAGTAAGTAAATTATTAAGAAAATAAAGAAGCAGCAGCAATAAAGCCCCTTTCTTCTCTTCTTTATTTTCTTAATAATTGAAAACATTTTTTCCAGCTTTTAAAAAATTTTCTTAGTGATTCAGATTTACTTTATATAATGTTTTCTTTTAATAATTTACCTAAGTAATATCTAAATTAAACCAAAGCGATACTTAAAAAAAGCTATGAATCAGTTAATATTGTTTTTAAAAAAATATCAGTAATATTGTCCCAACTAGGGGTTTTTAATATCCAACTCTTAGCTTTTTCTGATAAGATACTATATTCTTCTAAAGCTTTTATTGCATATTTTACAAATGAATTATAATCTTTCATGGGCACTAAATATACAGCTTCACAAGCATTATAAACCTCTTTTAAGGCTGGAATATCCCAAGTTACTACGGGCAATCCTGCCCACAAAGCTTCCGCTATTGTCATGCACCATCCTTCACGTTTACTTGGAAATAACAATACCTTTGCTTTACTATAAATTTTACCTCTTTCAGATGGGCTAATGACCCCATAATATTTCACATTGAATAATGAAGTTAGTTTTTTGAATATATTTTCAGCTCCCTTATAGGGCCCTACAACGAGTAAGTTGGCTGAAGGTTTTAAAAAAAGTAATTTAGGCCAAATTTTTATAAGATCTTCTGCTTTTTTCAGATGTCCAATAAAAATGTAATCGAAATCTTTTTTAATATCTTTATCTATTAGAAATCTATCAAAAGAACAACCTAAAACTGAAATTTTAAAAGGTGTTAATGAATAATATTTTTGAGCTATATGAGCTACACTTTCAGTAAGAGTAAAAATTTTATTATACATAAATCTAAATGCAATACTTCTAAGGTTTTCTTCAAAAGTATTTATAAGTAGACTAAGTGTTCTTATTAACCCTTTTTTATAAGTTACACGGGGTTCATAATGCCAAATTATACCCACTACTTTTATTCTTGGACATAAAACTCGAACTATGATAGAAACAAGCTCACCATAAGTCCCTTGAGGCATTAAAATAGTTAACGACCCTTTATGTTTACGAAATAAGTTAATTATCTTTAATCCTGCTAAGAACATATTGAACCAATATGCTAATCTTAATGGCCTTTTCCATCTAAAATTATCACCTGTAATTATATAGATATCGAAGATATGTGATATTCTTTCCATTAACCTGTCTAATATAATTTTCCCGCCTCGTAAAGCTCTAAATTTTAATGGAGCGAACTCGTAAAGCAGAATATAAACAGGTTTTTTCAATACTTCCCCCTCAAACATTACTTTTTTAAAAGAAAATAATTTTAGGCTTTATTAAAGTTTAAAAATAGACAGTTCATAAAAAATATTTTACAAAATATACTCATTTTAAAAATTAAAGTTATAAAAAAAGAAAAAAAGTAGACAGAATGAGCATATTATATACTTTGAATGATATTTTTCTATAATTATGAGGAAATAATAAGCTTAAAGAAATTTATGAAAATATTTTTATAATAAAGAGAGTTACTAATTCATATATCATTCCAGCAGTTCTTAGAGCTTGTCTAATAGTTTCTATAAGAGGAAGAATTATTTTTTCATTCAATACGAGTTCTTTGAGCTTTGAATATTTAGATAAATAAATTAAATATACTACAATTTGTAATGGTAATAAAATTAATGCTAGTGTTAAAAAAATTTTCTTTTTAGTTAGAAGAGAAGCTTGTTTAGGATGCTTCTTAGCGATATGAACATAACTTCTACCATATTTAAAATTTATTTTCCAGAAACGTCGAGAAGTTTCTAAATGAGAGGCGTAAATATTTAAAAAGGCAATTTTATAACCCGCTTTTCTTAATTTAAAAGAAATATCTAGGTCTTCTGCACCAAATTTTAAATAATGGTCAAAACCATTAACTTCTTCTAAAGCTTTTCTTCTAAATAATGTACAAGTGGTAGGAGTTACCGTAATTTCATTAGGGTAAGTATTTTCTTTCCAATGAAGATGTATAGCTAAATTTTTTTCTAAAAAGATGGGAATCCAACCTTTTTCCTTACATACATGCTTAACTTTAGCACCTAAACTTCCAACTTTATTATCGTTCTCCATAATTTTTATGGCTTCTTCGATAAAATTATTTGGTAAAATAACATCTGAATCTAACATAAGTATATATTTTCCATTAGATGCTCTCCAACCTATATCTCTAGCGTATCCAAGTCCTTTCTCCTCATCATATAAAATTTTATGGGGAAAATTTCCTAATGTTTCCTTAACCAGTGTTAAAGTATTATCTACCGAGCCGCCATCAACAATTATTATTTCTAATGGAGCATAATTGCTTAATAAACATGATTGAAGACATTGTTTAATAGTTCTAGATGAATTTTTAGTAAGAATTACTACCGAAACACTCATGAAAATAATCCCTTATTATTTAAATAAACTTATATTTTCTTTAACCCATTTAACTATTTTCTTAACTCCCTCTTTTGGACTTATTTTTGGTTTCCATCCTAATTTTTCATAAGCTTTAGAAATATTCGATATATAGACTTTTTGATCTCCAATTCTCCATTTATCAAAAAATATTTTTGTCTCTTTTCCAGTTAATTCTTTAAGCAAAGAAATTAATTCAATTAATGATAAAGTATTTTTTGGCCCTCCACCAATATTGAATACTTCATGTTTTAAATTAGATTTTATAAATGCATCGTACACTTCTATTAAATCTGAAATATAAAGAACATCTCTTACTTGTTTCCCATCTCCATATATTGTTATTGGTTTATTTGTTAATGTTGCTATAGTAAACCATGCTACCCATCCTTGATCTTCCACACCAAACTGTCTTTCTCCATAAATACATGACATACGGAAAATCCCTGTTTTTAAACCATAAGTATGAGCATAATCTTGTGCATATATATCACCAACCAATTTTGAACAACCATAAGGACTATGCTCACATAGATCTACTGGAAAATCTTCTGGTACTCCATTTAAAAATCTTTCATCTGAAAAACAATATCTAGTTTCACATTCTCTTATAGGAATTTTATTAACATTTGAGCCATAAACTTTATTTGTAGAGCAAAAAATTATTGTAGGATTATTATTAGATAATCTTGCTGCTTCTAATATATTAAATGTTCCTAAAGCATTTATTTCAAAATCCATTCTAGGATCTTTAACAGAAGTAGTTACTGCTACTTGTGCAGCTGTATGAATAATAACATCAACATCCTTCACATTTTTCCTCATTAAATTAAAATCTCTTATATCCCCATCTATAAAATTAATGTTGTTATACTTATTTTTTAAATAATTTAGATTATATAAACTAGCTTTATTAGATAATCCAAAAATTTTAGCTCTAGATAAATTGTCTATTATGATTATCTCATTTCCTCTTTCTGCATAATGGTTAGCAACATGAGAGCCGATAAATCCTGCTCCTCCAGTAACAAGAATTTTTTCAATTCCTTTTGTTTTCATTTTATTCTCATAAATATTATTTAATAATATTTATTTGAGTTTTGATTTGTTTTTCTAATATTTTAAGTTTTTTAATATTTATATAAGATAGTTTTAGAATACCTCTAAAAAATTTTTACAATTTCTTCGAAAAATTAAAAAGAATTTCATTTTTCTTAAAAACTTATAAATGAGTTGCCAAATTTCAATATTATAATGTCATTAAAATTAAAAGAAGAATTCTTAAAACTTCTTGAAGAAGATAAAGATTTTCGATTTACTGTAGCTGGTATTATAGGTTATAGAGATATATTAGAAAGGTTTGAAGAATATGATAAGAAGTTTAATGAAGTTATAAATGAATTAAGAGAACATAGAAAAATACTTAATGAACATACAAGGATACTTGGGAATCATACAAAAAGATTTGAAGAACATGATAAAGGATTTAATGAAATAATAATTGGATGGGGAGAAGATCTTGAAAGGACTGCCATGGAAATATTTAGAGAAGCTTTAGAGAAAAGAGGAATTGAGCCTGGAAAAGTTTCAAAATTCAAATTCAAGGATAAAGATGGGAGCTATACTGGAAGAAAAGGAGAAGTAATAGATGTAGATATTTTAATAGAAGATGAGAAGCTTTATATAATAGAAGTAAAATCACATGCTGAACTTGATCATGTTGAAAGACTTATCGATAAAGTTCCAGTAGTAGAGAAAGTATTAAATAGAAAAGCTGAAAAAGTTTACTTAATAGCAGTAAATATAAATGATGATGCTTTTGAAAGAGCTGAAGAAGAAAAAATAGAAGTAATTTATGGTAGCATAATATAAAATATAAACTAAATTCTAGAAAAAAAGGAGGTTAAATTATATTAGGAAGAAACTTGATAAACCATTGAATAGTTTTCATTAATCC
>CAZUSI010000092.1:0-4808 GCA_964623395.1 uncultured bacterium
TGAAAATTATTTTTTTACAAAATTATTCAGCCAGGAGAATAATCCTCAAATAATTTTATCTTCTTTATTTTATCAAATATCTCTTCTATTGCCTTTTTAATAGGTGCAAGAACTATTCTTGTTTCTCCACAATCACAAATGTATATTCCTTCGCCTTTTTCCTTTACAGGAGAACCACATATTTCACAAAAAGATATTACAAGATGAGGAATCATTTTCTTTTCTTTCTCTTCATATCCTTTCTCTTTAAGATAATCCTTAACCTGTTCAAGGGCATTTAATAAATCATTTAAAAAAGAAACAGGTATTATAAATCCATTATAAGAGGGAACATATTCATCTTTTTCTTTAACCTTTTCATATTGCCTTATTTCAAGTAAACAAAATTCCTTATAAGGATGAAGTTTAACCATTACCTTATCCTCACCAATTCCAAAAGATACAATCTTCTTTTCCATAATTACCTCCTATTTATTTTAAATTATAAGGTAAAAAAGAATATAATTTAAATTGTGAGAAAAACAATTTTTATATTTTATTTAATATTTTTGATAGGAAGTTTAACGCCTTCACAAATCTTAAAATCAAATATTAAAAATATTGACCTTTTTATCCATTTTTCTTATCTTTCTTTTTTATCCCTTTTAACATTCCCAATTTTAAATATTTATTTTTCCTTCTTAATTTTAATTTTTGTTTCCTTATTGGTAGAATTTATGCAATCTATGATTCCTTTTAGAAAATTCTCAATGAGTGATTTTTTTTCTGATTTATTCGGGATAATCTTTGCATTTTTAATTTATAAATTTTTTATAAAAAAAGAAAAAAATGTTTATTTAATTTTTTCCTCTTTAATGGGAATAGGATTTATAAAAGGAGGGGGGACAATTGCTTCGGTAATTTCAATTATCCTATTTTATATTTTTAAACCAAGCATTTTTACTATATCAATTCTCATTTTTCTCACAATTACATTCACAATCCATTTTAGAAAATTTTTAAAATTTGAAAAGGACCCTTCATATTTTGTTCTCGATGAATTTTCAGGAATGTTTATTATTTTACCCTTTTTAAACTTTAATATCCTTTTAACTATAATCTCTTTTATTCTTTATAGAATATTTGATATAATAAAACCTTTTGGAATTAAAAGAATTGAAAAGATAAAAATTTTAGGAATAATTTTAGATGATTATGCAGGTAGTATTTTAACTATTTTAATTATCCTTATTATTAAATTCCTATTTCCTCTGGTGTAATACCTGCTTCATCCATTATGTTTTTTGCTACATATATTTTTGAATTCATCCTGAGCGCTATTGCGATTGAATCTGATGGTCTTGCATCTATTGTAAATATTTTTCCTCCATCTGCTTCAAGAACAATCCTTGCATAATAGGTCCTATCCTTTACATCATTAACAACAACCATTGGAATTCTAACATTTAAAGCATTCAAAATTATTTTTATAAGATCATGGGTTAAAGGTCTTTCAAATTTTTGATTTGTTAAAGCAAGATATATTGAATGGGCTTCAAATTGACCTATCCATATGGGAAAAAATCTTTGTCCCTCTTTTTCCTTTAATAGTAAGATATATTGGTCAACATTTTGTTCCTGCACAACATTATAAACTTCAACTTCTACAACATCCTTATTCATTTTATCCACCTCAAAAGGATTCCAAGGAAAACAGAAAGGGAGATTCCGAGGAATCCTTCAAATAATCTTTTTTTCTTTAAAAATCTTGGGAACAAAAATAAATAGGAAATAAAAAAAAGAAAGGGAACAAAAAAGGATATTAAAAAGGCAAATAACCTTTCAAAATACCCATAATATTTCCATAAGCCCTTTACAAGTTCTTCCCTTTTTAAAAATGTATTATAAATTGAATGAATTAATATCCAAGAAAAATATGTAACAACAATTAAAAAAACAATTAAATAGGAGAAAAAGGGATCAAAATATAATTTTAAAAATCCCTTATTTTCATAAATTATCTTTGGTAATGGTAAAAGGGAAAAAATAAATATAAAAAATAAATGGAGGATTTGATCCCCTAAAAAATAAAAAAAATTTTCTCCTTCCCTTTTTTTTGTCAAATATATTTTAATTTGATCTTGCAAAAGATGAAGAAGGGCTAAAAAAAAGCAAGAAAAAAATACCAAGGGATTTAATGTATAGGGAATTGATAAAAGAAGAAGAAAAATTAAAAGAATAGTTGAATGTAATAAAACACCTTCAAATTTTTTTGTTTTTGTCTCAAAAAGTTTATCGGTTTGAAAGGGATAATCAACAAGAAAATGGGCTAAAAGAAAATGGGAAAAGAAAAAGCTATTCATTTTCCTCTTTAACAATCCATACCTTTAAATTCGCTTCAACTTCTGGATGAATTTTTAATGGAATTTCATAAAAACCTGGCTCTTTTAAAGGTCTTTCAATTTTCAAACCTCCCTTTTCAACATTAAAACCTTTTTTATTTAGTTCCTCAATTATATCTTTTGAAGTTATTGCTCCATAAATTTTTTCTTTCCCTTTAAGATAAAAGGTTAATGAAATCTTCTCAATTTTATTTTTGATCTCCTCAGCTTCCTTTTTTTTCTTTTCTTCCCTTTTCTTTTTTAAAGCCTCTTTCATTTCAAATTCTTTAATTATTGATGGGGTGGCTTCTTTTGCAAATCCCTTTGGTATAAGATAATTTCTTGCATATCCATCCTTAACACTTAAAATATCACCTTTTTTACCAAGATTTTCAACATCTTTAATTAAAATAATTTTCATTATAAATAATAAACTTCAACAAAAGGCAAAAGTGCCATCTCCCTTGCTCTTTTTATTGCTAATGCAAGTTTTCTTTGATGATAAGCACAAAGTCCTGTCTGCGCTCTTGAAAGTATTTTACCTCTTGGTGTTATAAATCTTTTTAAAGTTTCGACATCCTTATAATCTATAATCCCTATATTTTTTTTGCAAAATTCACACTTCGCCATTTTATCCTCCTTTTAAAAGGGAAGGTCTTCATCCTCTTCCTCTATGATTCCTTCTTCTTCAGGGATACTTTCTGGAATTTCCTCAACCTTTTTTTCAAGAAACTGAACTCTAAAACCAATTATCTCTATCAAGTTTTTCTTTTGCCCATCTTGTGTTTCCCAACTTCTATAATTTAATCTTCCTTCTAAAAGAACTGGGGAACCTTTTGATAAATTTTTATGGCATCTTTCAGCAAGTTCCCCAAAAGTTTTGATATCTATATAAAGTGTATCTTCTTTCCATGAGCCTGTAACTGCATCCTTATAAACCCTTGAAGATGCAATTCTAAATTTTGTTACAGGAGTTCCTTTTGAAGTAAAATTCATCTGTGGGTCATCTGTTAATCTCCCTGAAATTAAAACATAATTAACCCTTGGAATTCTTAAATCAGCCATTTCAAACTCTCCTTTTTTTAAAAGATTTTACATTCTCTTCTCTTAATATCATAATTCTATAAATCTCGTTCATAAGTCTTGCTTCTTTTTTTATTTCCCCTGGAACATCTTGTGGTGCTGAAAATCTTAGAATAAAATAATGTCCTTCTTCCTTTTTCCTTATTGGATATGCAAATTTCCTTACTCCCCAATCTATTCTTTCATTTATCTTTCCTTCTCTTTCCTTTATTATATTCTCAATCTTTTCTATAACTTTATTTTTATTTTCCTCAGGAATTTCAGCATCAATAATCATCATCATCTCATAATTTCTCATTTTTCCTCCTAAGAAAATTTAAATTCAATAATATCTCTATCTTTAATTATATAATCCTTACCTTCAATTCTTAAAAGACCTTTTTCCCTTAAAATATTCCAGGAAGGATATTTTAAAAAATTTCCTATATCAACAACTTCTGCTTTAATAAATCCTTTTTTAATATCAGAATGAACCTTACCAGCAGCATCATATGCTTTTGTCCCAACTTTTATTCTAAATCCTGAAACAATATCATTTTTAACAGTATAAAAAATAATATATCCAAGTTTTCTAAATGCCTCCCATAAAATATCCTGAGGACTATAATTTCCTTCATTTTTTAATAATTTTTCAATCTCTTCTTTCTCTTCTATTTCTTCAATTTCCTCATAAATTTTTATAGGACAAGGATAAACTTTAAAGGGAAATAAATTTAACCATTTTAAATAATTTTTATTTCCTTCAGTATTTAAAACAACTATCCTTTCCTTTACTGATAATAAATCAAATTCATCCTCAAAAACATTTTCCCCTTTTTCAATTTTCTCTTTTATTTCAATAAGTTTCTTATATTTTTCAATACCTTCTTTTGTTTTATCCCTTGACAATTTACTTTCAATTTTTTCAATCCTTTGAAGGTCTGAAAGATATAATTCTGAAATAAGTATTTCATATTCCTTAAAAGGATTTATTTCCGTAAGTGCTGAGGGAATATCAGGGTCTTCAAAACATCTTAAAATAAATATCAAAACTTCACATTCCCTTATATAAGAAAGAAATTCATTACCAAGTCCTTCTCCTTTTGATGCACCCTCTATTATTCCTGCAACATCAACTATTTCAACCGTTGGATTTCTTATTTCTTTTGCATTTATTTTCTTAGATATTTCTACAATAAATGGGTCAAAAAGAACTGCCTTTCCAATATTTTTACTCTTTGTTGTAAAAGGATAAGGTGCCACCTCTTTCTTTGCCTTTGTTAAAATATTAAAAAAAGTAGTTTTCCCTACATTTGGGAAACCTACAATTCCTATTTTTTCCATTAATAAGTTTTAGATTATAAAGAAAAATCTTTAAAAAGTCAA
>CAZUSI010000093.1:0-4730 GCA_964623395.1 uncultured bacterium
GGTAATGAAAAAGCAATGTATCCATCTTCTTTTAAAATTTTTTTTATATTTTTCATAAAATTTAATGGATCTTCTAAATGTTCAAGAAGATGAAAAAAACAAACAAAATCAAATTTTTCATTTGGAAATTTTTCCATAAATTCTTCCAATGTATAGGGATAGAGATTTTCAATGCCAAATTTTTCCTTTGCTATTTTTATTGCATTCTCATTAAAATCTATTCCAAAAACTTCAAATCCTTTTTCCTTTGCCAATTTTAAAAAATAACCTTCTCCACAACCTATATCAATAATTTTTGCTTTCTTAAAAGGAACAAGATCTAATACTTTTTTAAATTCCCATCTTTCAAAATATCTTTCAAATTTTTCATAATGAGAAGGTGGGGCACTTTTCATTGGAAAAGAGAATTCTAAGGAACATTCGGGACATCTATACATTTTATATTCTAAGGCAGTTTCTGGATCATTTATTGATTCAATATGTATAAAATTATTTATATTTCCACATAAAGGGCATTTCATATTGTTTTTTTAAATAAAAAATTATAAATGCTGAAAATTTCTTTTTTCATTATAAGGGAAAATGAGAGGAAAATCAAAATATTTAAATTGATTTTGATTAAAAATTTATTTTCAAATATTAAATTAAAAATAACTAAAAAAATTAAAAATAGACCAAATTTTAAAATATCATTTTTCATTTCACTGTTGAAAACTTTTAATTTTCTATTTACATAAAAGAAATAGGAAAAAGTGTTATAAATTTGAGAAAAAGTTAAAGAAAAGGGGAGTGAATATATTTTTAAATAATTTATTGAATCAACAAGTAAAAGTGAATACAGAATAAAAAAGACTATGGCAATTTGTAAAATTTTTAAAGTTTTTTTCATTGCAAATGTAATAAGTGTAAAGGGTTTTTCAAAGGAAAATATAATTGCACGGAAGGCAAGGAATAAAAGAAGATGATACATAATTTCTATTTGGGAAATTGAAACTTTTGAATAAAAGATAAAAACGAAAACTTTTTTAAATATTGATAAAAGAATAAATGTTGGAACCATAAATAAAAAGATATTTGACCTTATTGTTAAATTAAGAAGTTTTTTGATTTCATCTATTTTCTTTTCTGGTAAATATTTAGAAACCTTTGCATAAAATACATTAACAGAAGGTGTGACTGTCATTCCAAAAATTATATCAAGAATTCTTTGAGACCAGTTAAAAAGTGTAATATAACCTGAAGGGAAAAAGGAAAGAACATTCATTGTAATTGGTGTTGTTAATTCCCATAATATTGCGCCTAATCTTAAAGGTAAATTGTATTTTATAAGATTTTTTGTATGTTTTATTTTTGATAATGGATTTACAAATTTTATATGGATTTTTTTAAAAGAATATATAGAAAAAAGAATAAAATTGAAAAGGGAGGAAAATACCATTGCAAAAATTATGGGCTTTATCCCATAACGATTTGAGAAAAATAAAAGGGAAAGGATGTTAAAAATTGGAGGAAAAATTTTTAAAAAAAATGGAAAAATAAAATAAAGATTTGCTTGCAGAGTCGCATCAATAACATAATTTAAGGAATTTAAAACAAGGTGGAGGCATAAAATTTTTAAAATTGAAGAGGTAAAAATTATTTTTTCTTTTGAAAAACCACTTGCAAATAGTTTAATTATAAAATGCGAGAAGGAAAATAGAAAAATTGATAAAATTGTTGATAAAAAAAACATTAATAAGAAAATTGAACCAAAAAATTCGCTTGCTTCTTTTTCACTTTTTACTTTTCTTTCATTATAAAAGGGTATATACAAATCCATAATAAATCCAGAAAAGGTATTGAAAAAGAATTGGATAATTGAAATTGATAGATAATAAATGTCTGTTTGTAAATGAATTCTGAAAAATTGAACAAGGAGAAATTGAAAAATTATTGAGAAAAACATGGATAAAAAATTAAAAATTGAAAGGATTGGTATCATATTAAAAATTTTATTCTCTCTTTAAATTTTTCAAAACTAAATTCTTCAACAATTTTATTTTTTAAAAATTCTGAATCAAAAAATCTTTTATCTATTTCTCTTTTTAAAACCCTTATAATTGCTTCCTTTATTTCCTCAAGATTATCAGGGTCAATCAAAATTCCAATTTCTCCATTTAAAAGTGCCTCTTTTGAACCATCCTTATTTCCTGCAATAACTATTTTTCCAAAGGAAAGGGCTTCAAGAAATACAATTCCAAATCCCTCTTTTTTTGAAGGCAATATAAATAAATCACAATTTTTATAATAAAAATTTAATTTTTCCTCACTTAAAAATCCCTTAAATATAACTTTTCCTTTTATATTTAAATTTTCAGCAATTTTTTCTAAATTTCCCTTATCATCTCCATCACCAACAATTATGTAATAAGCATCAGGAAATTCCTTTAAAATAGAAGGCATAATTTTTATAACCTTATCTATTCCCTTATATTTTTCACTTTTATCTAAACGGGAAACAGAAAGTATTATTTTACCTTCTGGTAATTTTTCAAAATAATCAATTTTATCTTTAAATTCTATATAAGTTGGTAATAGAAAAAAATTTTTATTTTTTAAAAATTTATTATTTTCCAAAAATTTATTTTTTGTGAAATTTGATACAGATATGAAATTGTTTAAAAATAAAAGGGAAAATTTCTTAAAAATGTTTAATTTTTTAAAAGCTTCTATTCCATAAAGAATTAAAAAGGTTTTTGAAAAGGGATTAAAAATTTTTATGAAAGGAATGATTGACCAAAAATTTAAATGACCTATTATTATCTTTTTACTTTTTAAAGAATAAAAGATTGAAAAGATAAAGAATTTTATCTTATTCTTTTTAAAACCCTTAAAAATTAAATAATTTCTTTTAAAATTTATCTCATCGTTTAAACTTAAAACAAATGCCCTTATATTTTCTCTTATTAAAAAATCAACAATGTTTTTATTATATTTTTGAATTCCACCTATTCTTTTATAAACTTCTGTAAATATAAAAATCATAATTTTTTATTTTCTAAATAGGAATTTAAAATTATTATTGCCCATATCCTTGACCAATGAATCTTATCATTTAAAAATTTTTTCCATATTTTTTCAATCTCCTTAATTTCAAAAATATCTTTATTTTTAAAAACATTTTCTTCTGCAAAATCCCTTAATCCTTTTTTTAACCAATTTTTAATTGGAAAGAAAAAAGCCATCTTTTTTCTATTTAAAATTTCATCGGGCAATTTCTCTTTCATAATATCCTTTAATATTTTTTTATTAATTTTATATTTTTCAGGAATTTTAAAGGTATATTCTATAACTTTTTCATCAACAAATGGAACCCTTATCTCTAAGGAATTACACATACTGAAATTATCTGTATCTCTTAAAAGTTGATTGTGCATATATATTCTTAATTCAAGGAATGAAATTTTATCAATTAAAGAACCTTCAAATTTTTCTTTATCAATTGTATTTTTTATATAGATTAAGGGATTGAATTCTGAATCAAATTTTAAAATCTTTTTTAAATTAAAGGGAGTAAAAATTCCCCTTATAGAAAAGAAGGCGCCTTCTAAACTTTTATTTTTTGAAAAGAATTTTAATTTTTCATTTTTTAAAAAACTAAATATAAAACTTAAATTTTTTAACTTTAAAATTTTTGGAATGTAAAAAAAAGAAGGATAGGAGCAAAAAATTTCATCTGCTCCAACCCCTGAAATACAAACTTTCATTCCATTTTCTCTTGCAATTTTTGAAACAAAATATGTATTGAATCCATCAATTGTTGGCAAATCCATAAAATTTATAAAATTTTCAATTTCCTTTTTCATATCAAAGGCTGAAACTTCATATTCAAAATGATTTGTCTTAAATTTTTCTGAAACAATTTTTGAATAATTGCTTTCATCAAATTCCCTTTCCTTAAATTTTATTGAAAAACTATTTATTTCACTTTTATTTTCTTTCATAAAATATAATAGAGATGATGAATCTATCCCCCCTGAAAGGAATATTCCAACAGGAACATCTGATAAAAGATGGAGTTTAACACTTTCCTTTAAAATTTCAAATAATTTTTCTTTAATCTCTTCATAATTTTTTTCCTTATCCTTAGTATTTAAATAATAGTATTTTTTTATAAATAATTTTCCATCTTTAAAGATTAAATAATGAGAAGGTTCAAGAATTCTTATATTTTTAAAAATTGTCCTTGGAAAGGGAATTGAACCAAAGCATAAAAAGCCTTCAATTGCTTCAAAATCCAAATCTTTATTGATAAAATTTAAACTTACAATTGCTTTAACTTCTGATGAGAATATGAAAAAATTTTCATCTAAATAATAGTATAGGGGTTTTATACCAAATTTATCTCTTGCTATAAATAATTCCTTTTCCTTTTCATCATAAATTGCAAAGGAAAACATTCCCCTTAATTTTTTTAAACAATTTTCTTTTTCATCTTCATAAAGATGCAATATAACTTCTGTATCTCCTAAGGATTTAAATTTGTGTCCTCTTTTTAAAAGATTTTCCCTTAAAATTTTATAATTATAAATTTCGCAATTTGCAGTAATCCATAAAGATTTATCTTCATTAGAAATTGGTTGATTTGCATTTTCTGATAAATCAATTATTGAAAGTCTTGTATTTCCAATTAAAAATCTTTTATCTTCTGAAATGTAAAAATTTTGTGCATCAGGTCCCCTTTTAATTAA
>CAZUSI010000094.1:0-4380 GCA_964623395.1 uncultured bacterium
AAATATTTTGTTCCTGTTTTTCCAAGCCCTACATGAAAATAAATTTCAAGCATTTTATCTAATTCTATCCCCTTTGATTATAAGGATTCCTGTTACTAAAATTGATTTTATGAGATCACCAAAAATAAAAGGATAAAATCCATATTTTAAAACATTTTTTATTCCTACAAATTTTATTAACCATAAAAGACCTGGGATATAAATTAAGAGATTACCTATTATCACAGCAAAAAATATTTTCCAATACTTCCTATTAAATCCCTTCTCAAAAAGAAAACCAACAGTATAGGAACAAATAACAAAACCGATAATGTAGCCAAATGTTGGAGAAAAAATATAAAAAAATCCTCCACCCTTTGAAAACCATGGGACTCCAGATAAACCCAATAAAAGATATAAAAATTGTGATGAAGCACCCTTTTTTGAGCCAAGTAATGCTCCTGATAGAAGCACCGGAATAGTTTGCATTGTTATAGGGACAAGGCCAATTTCAATTTTAAATCTTGCTCCAATTCCTGTTAAAAAGGCAAAAATAAAGATTATACTTACCTCTTTTATTAAGATAATTACTTTATTTATCTTTAAAATTATCTCTCTTGAAGAAACCATTTTTAATTTATTTAAGTTTTTAAAATTATACACATTTTTTCTTTATAGATTCAATTTGTTTTTAAAAATAAATATTTTATTTTTTGAAATCTTTTTTCTTTAAATAAATGAGATTAAGATATGAATATGCTATTTTCTCTTTGCATCCCATTTGAATTGCTTTTTTAAAAAATTTTTCTGATTCATCTAAAAAATTTAAATGAAAAAATATGATTCCTTTTTGAAGAATAATTTCCGGTTTTAAAGAAAAAAGGGAAAATGCCTTTTTATTCATCCTATATGCATCAATTATTTTTCCAGAATTTATAAGAGAAAAGATGAAATATAGATTAATTTCTTCATCAAGTGGTTCTTTTTCAAGATATTTTTCAAAGTAAAAATTTGCAGAATCATATTTAGAAAGTTTAAAATAGGTTAAACCCTTAAAATTATAAAAAGAACTTTCATCTGGAATATATTTAAGTGCCTCTTTAAAATTTTTTTGAGAAAAATAAAAGTTAAAAAGAGAAACTTTTTCTATGTAATCTTCTTTTTTAAAAGAAAATGGCAATGTAAGAAGGATTATCAAGGGAAAATAAATTAAAGAAGGGTAGTTTCTAAAAAAGAAAAGGAGTTTGAATAAAATTAAAGAAAAAATAAAGAAGATTAAAGAAATTAAAAGAAAATGAAAAAAAGGATAAAAAATAAGAGGTACGAAATAAAAAGTAAAAGAGATAAAAAGCCATAAATTTTTGTTTTCTTTTTCTATTAAATAAATTAAAAGGGAAAAAATTAAAAGAAAAAGGCAAAATTCAATTTTAAATAAAAGAAAGGATTTTGTGTGAGAAATTATGGAAGAGGATGAAAAAATTAAAATTAAAGGGGCAAAGATAATGTAGAATTTTATATTTATTTCTTTTGAAATATAAATTAAAAAAAGGATTAAAAGGGTTAAATAAAAATTTACATAACCAAAAGTCATTGAGAAAAATAAGAGTAAAGTTGAAGAAATTAAAAACCCGTGATTATTTTCTTCATAAAGAAATTTCTTTGAGAGAGAAAAATAAAGTGCTATAAATAAAAAACTCGGAAAGATAAAATAATCAAATTTATTTGTAAAAATGGAAATATATAAATCCTTTAAAAAATAATTAAATACTAAAATTCCTGAAAAAAGAGGAGTTGAAAAAATTATGAAATCTCTTATGAATTCGTAATTCTTTAAGAATTTAAAATCTCCCTTTTCAAAAAGATATATTAAAAAAAGATTTATTTGAAGAATTAAAAAGAATAAGATTGAAAATTTCTGGGTATCTGATACAATTATTCCACCTGATTTAAAAATTTCTGAAAAATTGCTTTTAAAAATAAAAGAGATCAAAAAAGGAATTAATCCTGTAAAAAATGTCCAGAAATAAAGAATTATAGGGAAAAATATTGCCTTTAAAATATTTTTTGTTTTGTAAAATATAATTATCCCACCACCAAAAGCACCTGATAAAAAAATCACTTTTTGCCCAAAAGATATATTTAAAGATTTAACAAATGGATTAAAACCTGTTAAAAAATTTTCTAAGGGTTTTTCAAAAATATAACTCAATTTAAATCCTTTCCCTTTTGAAATTATAAAATCTATAACAGGAACAAATATTATTAAAAAAGAACCAAGTAAAATAAAAAATAAAACTTCTTTTGGCTTTTTATTTAAAAAAAGGGAAAAAATGATTAGAATTCCTGTGAAAAGAAGAAGGTAATAAATGAAAAAATGGGAAAAATTCATCTGCATAGAAAAAAATGGAGAATGATGAAAACCTATTTCTTTTGAAATTTCTAAAATACTTTCAAGAAAATTTCTAAAAAATACAATTCCTAAAAAGATAAGAAAAGATTTTAAATAATTTAAATTTTTTATTTTAACAATATGACTCTATAATTTCCTTTTTCGTCTTCAAGAATATAAAGGCCACTTTTATCAAATTTATCTGTTTTCCTTCCCATAATGTCATATATTTTGGAATTTGAAAGAATTTTTTCTGGAATAGATTTGAATGGATCTTTTGTGACAAAACCTTTTTTAAAGTGCACCTTATCCACATATATTTTTTCTCTTATATTAACAAAATGCTGTGCTCTATAAAGAAGATATATCATGCAAGGTCTTGTTTGATGAATCTGCTGAATAATTATGTTTGTATCATTTACTGCTTGCCAAAAAGCACTTCCTACTTCAAAAGTGTAAGCAAAACATTTTGGTTTTTGATTCTGTTCCCCATACATCCAATCATCTGATGTTCCATTTGCAGTATAACCAACTGTTGCAGATGAATTACCATATGGCCATCCATTATAGTCATTCATTGTATCCGCCATTGCAAGATAAATTGTCTTATCAGGTTCAGGTGGATAATCATTTATATATCCCCATGGTGTTATTATAACATTTGAATAACTATGAAAGTTTATTCCAACCTGTGGTTTTGCAGAATTGCAAAGTTGTCTTATTGCTTGTGTTTCTGGTTCAGAAAATGCAGATGGTCCCCTGTAAGTTTCGTCAGGAGGATTTGGTGAAGAACCCCAATTGTCATATCCCCACATATATCCATAATTTCTATTTAAATCAACTCCATCATAATTTGAGTTGAAATAACCATTACCATCATTATCCCTTTGATTTTTTCTCCACATTCCTTGAGGGTCTATTTCATTATAAACATAACCATCAGGATTTACAACAGGGACAATCCATATTTCCCTTTCATTTACAAGAAAAGTTGCAGTATCACCTGCTCCTCCAGGTTGATTATAATTTTGACAGAGCCATCTTATAAAATCCATACATATTGAACATCCAATAGGTTCTCTTGCATGATGAACACCTGTAAAAATACCTGTTGGTTCATTTTCATCCATTTGTGGATTATCTGAAATTTTCATTGCTAAAATGGGTTTATTATACCAAGAAAAACCTATTGTATCAAGGTTTGTTATATTTGGATATTGTGAGGCAATTTGCATTATCTCATTTTTCATCTCATTATATGTATAATATTTACCGAAATCAATAAGGATTCTTGCATTTTCCTTCATATATTCTTTCATATCAGGTATTTGAATTTCAATTTTTAGATTCATATTCTTAAATTCCTCATATTCCTTTTCATCAATTAAAACATCAAACCATTTCTGGATTGCGTTTCCTGCAAGAATATCAGGGTGATTTTGAAGTATCTTTAACCTTTGTTCATCATTTTGATAGTATATCCTTGCAAGCATTATCTTATAATTTGAACTTCCTATTAGGATTATACTTAAAATTAAACTTACCATATTTACCTCCTATTCTAAGGGAATTAAATCCACATAAATTTTTTCAATTTTTTTCTCTTTTAAATTATAAACAAATTGAATCATAATTCCAGCATAAATTTTTCTTCTTAAAAATCTTGAAAAATATCTAATTATTAAATTATTTCTTTCCTTATCTATCATTGTCATTTGATAATTAAAAGGGGGATAATCTATATCAAAATATGTTTTGACAATTTTATCAAAGATAATTGGCTCCTCTACTTCTTTCCTCAAAATATTTATTATCTTTTCATACTCTTTATTTTCTTCTATACTTATTGAATGATAAGGATACATACCTTTAATTATAAACTCTTTATCTTTATTATAAACCTTATCCTTCCAAGTAGCTGCACATCCTATCAAAAATATAAAAAACATAAAATTACTTTTTATAATATTTAATTTTAAAAACATTACATTTTTCTTTTGCTTCTTCTTTTA
>CAZUSI010000095.1:0-4299 GCA_964623395.1 uncultured bacterium
TTTACTTTCCTATGCAAAAATTTTCAAATATTTTTTCAAGGATTTTGTCTTCAACATCTATTCCTATTAGTTCGTTCATTAAAAATAATGATTCTTTTAAAGGTAAAACAACAAGTTCTTCTGAAAAATTGTTTTTAAAATTTTCAAAAGATTCCTTTAAAAGTTCCAAACATTTTAAACATATTTTTTCTTCTCTTTCACTTAAAGAAAAGGAGGGATTTCCAGATATTTTCATTGCCCTTTCCTCTATTAAATCCCTTAATTTATCAATATTTTTTTTCTCCTTTGCACTTATATAAACATATGGAATATCTTTTAAATTCTCCTTTATTTTCCCATCATCTATTTTTATTCCCTTATCAATTTTGTTAAAAACAACAATGATTTCTTTATCTTCAAATTTTTTAATAAATTCAAAATCTTCATCTTTTTTTGATGCATCAATTAGATAAATTATTATATCACTTTCCTTAATTATTTCATCTGTTTTTAAAATTCCTATTTCTTCAATTTTTCCTTTTGCTCTTCTTATTCCAGCAGTATCAAAAATTTTTACAAGAAAATCTTTTATAAATATTTCTTCTGAAATATAATCTCTTGTTGTTCCTGGAATCTCTGAAACTATTGCCCTTTCCCTTTCTAAAAGTGCATTGAAAAGCGTTGATTTTCCCACATTTACTTTACCACAAATTGCTATCTTTGGTCCCTTTAAAAATTTTCTTCCCTTTTTGCCTTCATTTATAAATTTTTCAAGATTTTCCATTATAGAATTATATTTTTTAACAATTTCTTCTTTATTAAGAGGTGGAACATCTTCTTCTGGAAAATCTATACGAGCTTCAAAATCTTTTACAAGATCTATTATTTCTTCATGAATTTTTTTGAATTCTTTTGAAGCATCCCCTTTTAACTTATTTAAAGCAATAAAAACTGCACTTTTTGTTGTTGCCCTTGAAATTTCATTTATTGCTTGTGCTTGTAATAAATCACATTTTCCGTTTAAAAATCTCCTCATTGTAAATTCACCTGGAGATGCAGGAGATGCACCTGCTTTAATTATTACTTCTTCAATCAATTTTGGAATAATATATCCACCATGGGATATTATTTCAAGCATATCTTCACCTGTATAACTATCTGGCTCCTTGTAATAAATAAATGTTACCTCATCAATGATTTCTTTTTTTACTGGATCATATAAAAAACTTTTATAAATTTTTTTAGGAATTATTTTTGAAATATCCTTTAAAAAAATTTTTTCAAATATATCTTTTGTTGAAGGACCTGAAACCCTTATAATTGCAAGAGCAGAAATTCCTGGGGGAGTTGAAATTGCGCATACTGTGCTCATTTAGGGGCTATTACTAAAATACTCTCCTCTCCTTTTTTGACAAGATATGTTCTTATATCATTCTCATTTTTTATAGCATTTCTTACTAATTTTAATTCGTTTTCATCAACAGGGTCAAAGGACATCTCTTTCTTTGTCCTTCTAACTACATTACATATTGCTTTTGCCTTATTTATAAGAAATTCAATTCTCTTTTTTCTATAATTATTTATATCAAGATATACTTTATAATCGGGAAATCTTTTTTTGAATGCCTGATATAAAATAAATTCAAGAGCATCAAGAACTTGTCCCTTTTTACCTATTAAAATACTATCACTTTTTTTTGTTTTTAAATTTATATGAATTTTTGGATGCCTATAAGAAAATTGGCACTCTCCTTTATCCCCCATCCTTTCAACTATTCCAAGTAAAAACTCCTCAATAAATTCAAATTCAGGATAATCAAAATATATCCTTATTTTTGCCGGCTTTTTTTCACTACCAGGATGAATTATTTCAATCTTTACCTCCTCCATTTTAAATTGTGTATCAGAAAGCGCTGTTTTTATTGCTTCCTCAGGAGTTTTTCCCTCAAATTCATAGTATCTCATTTTTTAATCCCCATCCTTTTTAAAATAATTGTTTCAAAAACTCCCCATACATTATATATAAACCAATAAAGCACAAGCCCTGCTGGAAAATTTAAGAATATAATTGTAATGAAAGCAGACATAAAAAATCCAATATTTCTTGTTTGTTTTTCCTGAGTAGGTTGAAGTAATTGTTGAACAATACTTGTTACACCCATTAAAACTGGTAATACATAATAAGGGTCTTTAAAAGAAAGGTCTTTTATCCATAAAATAAAAGGTGCCTTTCTAAACATTATATCGTATCTTAAAACCTGATATAGACCCCAAAAAATTGGAAGTTGTAAAAGAAGTGGAAGACAACCGGAAAAGGGATTAACACCCATTTCCCTATAAAGTTTAAAGGTTTCTTCCTGTAATCTCTTTGGGTCATCCTTATATGCCTTTTGAATTGCTTTAAGACGACCTTGAAGGGAAGATAATTTCTGCATTGACTTTAATGATTTTAATGAAAGTGGCATAAATACCATTTTCATTAAAAGAGAAAATATTATAATAATTAAGCCATAATTTTTTATGAAATTTGAAAATAATCTAAAAATATAAAGAATACCAAGCGTAAATGGCTTCACAAGTGCCCATCCACTTGGATAAATTCCCTCTAATCCATATCCTGTATCTTTTAAAAGAAAATAATCTAATGGACCTATATATCCTTCAAAGGAAATTTTGTTTTTCTTAAAAGAAAGTGAAAAATAGTTATTATCTATTTTTTTCAAAATATATGGTCTTGAATCATCAGAAAATATTCCACAAAATACAAAATACATTGATTTTGAAGCAATCCAGTTAATTTGCTCACTAAAATTTAGTTCTTCAAATTTATTTCTCTCAAATTTTCTAATTTTTCCATTTTCATAAATTAAAAGATTATTTTCTTTAATATCTTCTTTTTTATCAAGAGGTTCTATAAAATAATTAATAAAATCACCATAATTTCCTGATAAATAATCAAATTTATAGACATTTCCATAAAATCTATAACTTTTAAATCTTTTATCCTTTCCCTTAAATTCAATAAATACTGATTCTGTTTCCCTAAGTAATATCTTCCTTTCCCCTTTAAATTCATAAAGTTTTATAGTGTCTTCTGAAAATAAAAATAATGGATAATCAATAAGAACAACCTCATTTTTATTTTCATCCTTATATTTTTTTAATTCAATTCTATATATTACACCTCTTGAAGGGTCAATATAAAATTTATAAATTGGGCTTTCAACTATTAATGGATTTTTTCTATCAACTTCAAATTTTTTAATGCTTATCACCTCCTCTTTAACTACTTTTACCTCTTCCTTTAAACTTTTACTTTTCTTAAAAAGATTGAATAAAAAAATATTGTAGATTAAAAGAAATAAAAATAATAAAATTAAAAATAATAAATCTCTTCTCATTTGAAAAACCTCCTTGCATCTTCCTCAGGAAAATTTATTCCACCTTTTGAAAAGGGATTGCATCTTAAAACTCTAAATATTGAAAGTAAAATACCTTTTAAAATTCCATATTTTTCTATTGAAATTATTGAATATTCAGAACAGGAAGGATAAAATTTGCAGGAAGGTGGTAAAAAAATGGAAATAGAATTTTTATAAAGTTTAATTAAGCCAATTAAAAAAAATTTAAGCATTTTCAAAAATTTTTGAAAAAGATTTTATTTCTTCAAGAACTTCATTATAACTTATGCCTTCTTTTCTCACAAGGAAAACATTTATACCTTTAAAAAGTTCCTTATTCCTTCTATATGCTTCCCTAACAATTCTTTTTAATCTATTTCTTTCCACTTTCTTTTTTATTTTGTTTGAAACTGCAACACCAAATTTTCTTTCTTCTGAATCAATATGATAAAGCACTAAACTATTTCCTTTAAAAAATTTACCTTCTTTAAAAACAAAATTCAAATCTTTTAATATTTCTTTTTTAGGTAATTTTTGATTTAATGCGTCAATCTTTTTCTTCCTTTCCTTCTTCTTCTTTTTATAACCCTTCTACCACCTCTTGTTCTCATTCTTGCCCTAAACCCATGCCTTCTTTTCCTTTTTAATCTACTTGGCTGATAGGTTCTTTTCATTTAACAAGTAAAAGTTTTGCTGCCTTACTTTTTATTCTTGCCCCTTTATTTTCATGTATCACTCTTCTTTTAACTGCCTTATCTACATATTTATAAAGCAAATTTAAAAGTTCTTTTTTCTTTTCAATATTCTTTTCTTTCAAAATTTTTTTAAATGTATCCTTAATTCTTATTTTATGCATTCTATTCATTGCCCTTCTTTTTTCATCCTTCCTTATTTTCCTTAAAACTGAAATTTTTTTCTT
>CAZUSI010000096.1:0-4242 GCA_964623395.1 uncultured bacterium
TTCCATTTTAAAAATCAAAGGTATTCAATTTATAATTTAAACTAATTTTTAAATTTGGTCCTTTTATTTTAATCTCCTTATAAATCAAAAGTGAATCAGAAACATATTCCGTTCCTCCTCTTTTTTCATACCAAAAGGAATTTAAACTTTGAGAAAAAGGATAGGAAAGGGAAGGGATAAGGGAAAATTTTTCAAATAAGGGAATCTCAAATTTTAAATAAGGTGAGATTTTAAAGGATATTGAGTTAACATTTATTTCATTTTTTGCTTTTTGAGAAGCAATAAAGGTACCTATTTCATCTCCTATAAATATTAAAATTCTTTTTAAATTAAATCCCTTAGAAATTCCAAAACCAATTTCCCATAAATTAAAATAATTTGATGGATAAAAGGATATATCAAAATTTAGATTTAAAAGAGATAACCATTTATAATAAAAACCAAAATTAAATCCATATTTAAATTCATCAAAATCCTTTAAATTTTTTTCTTCTCCATATTCTCCAACATTTCCTTTTAAAGGAATTAAATTTAAAGATGATAAAATTCCTGATTCGTTTGAAGGAGAATATTCAATAATTCCCTTAAATCCTTCCTTTATTTTCTCTTTTAAATAAATACTTTTTGAATAAATTTTATCTTCTTTAACATCAACAATCTTTAAATATCCAATAGGTTTCCCTTTTTCATCAAAAATCTTTATATATCCAAATTTAAATATTTCTGGGAAATAGGGATTTGAAAGTATAATTAAATTTTTACCAATTTCCTTAATTTCAAGAATAGGTGGAAAAACTTGTGAGAGAAAAGAGAAAATGCTATAATTTAAAAAATCAAAAAAATTATAAATGTCATCTTCAATATAAGAACTTTTCTCAAAAATCCTTTCATAAATCCTTCTCCTTTCTATATCAAAAAGATTCAATTTTACTTTTATTTTTAAATAATTTTCAACAAATTCGTATTCTTCAAAATCAATGTTTAAAAAGAAATCAAATTTCTCTTTAAATACCCCAAAAACATTTTCTTGAGGAAATGGAATTTCACTTAAATTGTATCCTTTAAAGAATTTAAAAATTTCTTCCTTTTCATAAAGAATAAATTCTGAGGGTAAATCTTTATGAAAATTGAAATTTATTCCAATATTTAAATTTAAAATTAAAAAAATTATGAAAAAATTCATAAAATAATTTTAAACTATATAAATTAAAGTTTTCAAACAAATTTTAAAAGGTAAAAAATTAATAAGAAAAAAAGAAATGTAAAAAATACTTTTAAATAAAACCTTGCAGAACCCTTTTGAAAAGAAATCAGAATTTTACTTAAATAAATACTTAATTTCCCTATCCCATTAATAGTTCCTTCAATTATTCCATTTTCAATAAATTTTTCAAAAATTTCTGAAATCTTATATAAAAATTTAACAAAATGTGTTGATAGAATTTTGTCAAAATAAAATTTGTTTTCAACCAATTCAAAAATAAATCCCTTTTCCTCTATTTCTTTTTTATAATAAAATTTCCAGGCAGTTAAAATGCCAATTGTTGAAAAAATAAGGGGAATAAAGGATAAAAAAATTGTATTAGGATGAGAATTTTCTTTAAAAAATATTTTTTCAATATTGCCCTTATAATTAAGAAAACTTGAAAGAATAGAAAAGATTCCTAAAATAATTGGTGCAGATAAAAGTTTTTTATTTTCTTCATGAATCTCTGTTTTTTCTTCTCCATAAAAGATTATAAAGTATGCTCTAAATATATAAAGAGATGTTAAAAAAGAAGTTATTGTTAAAATTAAATAAATTAATGGCTCTTTTATAGATTCTGATACTATTCCTTCTTTACTAAAATAACTTCCAAAAGGAGGAATTCCCGAAAGTGATAAAGCACCTATTAAAAATAAAATATTAGAATATTTTAGTTTTTTTAAATTCCCCATTTTTTTAATATTCATTTCTTCCTTTAAAGAATGAATTATTATTCCTGCTACTAAAAATAAAAGGGCTTTAAAAAAGGCGTGGTTTAAAAGATGAAAAAAACTTTTTCCATAAATATAAATTCCTGCTCCTGCAAACATATATCCCAGTTGTGAAATTGTTGAATATGCTAAAATTCTCTTTAAATCATCTTCTTTTAAAGCACAAAGAGCAGAATAAAAGGCAGTAAAACTTCCCATAAGCGAAATAAAAAAAGATATATCAGGAATTAAAAGATACAAAAAGGATAATCTTAAAATCATATAAACTCCTGCTGTTACCATTGTTGCTGCGTGAATTAATGCAGAAACAGGAGTAGGACCTTCCATTGCATCTGGAAGCCATATATAAAGAGGGAATTGGGCGGATTTACCAATTGCTCCAATAAAAAGACATATTCCGGAAAATTTCAAAATTTCAATTGGTACATAATTTATTGAATTTTTAATTTCATAAAAATTTAAATTTTTTAAAAAGAATAAAATTGAAATTATTCCAAAAATAAAAAATACATCCCCAATTTTATTTACAACAAATGCTTTAACCCCTGCTTTTGATGCACTTTCTTTTTTATACCAGTAAGAAATTAAAAGATAGGAACATAAGCCAACCCCTTCCCATCCGATAAACATTATTATTAAATTTCCAGAAAGTGTAAGTAGAAGCATAAAGAATACAAATAGATTAAGGTAAGAGAAAAATCTTACATATCCCTCATCATTTTTCATATAATATATTGAATAAAGATGAACAATAAAACTTACACCTGATACAATAAGAGCCATTAAACTTGACAATTTATCTTTTATTAAGGAGAAGTTTATATTAAAGGGGGAATTCATCCAATTGTATAAAAGTATTTCAAATTCTGAAGGGTTTAAATAAAGTATTAAAAAAAAGATAAAAGAGAAAAATATTGAAAATGTGCAAATCCATCCCACAAAAATTCTTTTAATTCTATATCCATAAAATCCTGAAATTATAGAAGTTAAAAGGGGTGAAAAAAGAGCAAAAATTAAAAGTATTTTCATTTTCCTAAATCTTTAAATTCTTCAATTTCCTGCGTTCCTTTTCTTTTCATTAAATTTATAAGTATTCCAAGACCTATTGCAACTCCTGATGCACTTATACCAAAAATAATTATTGCATATATTTCTCCATCAGGGTTTCCTAAGATTCTTGAAGTCAAAAATAAGAGAAAGGATAAAGAAGAAAGGGATAATTCAATCCCCATTAAAATATAAATGAAACTTCTTTTTAAAATTATTATCAAAATTCCATTTAAAAAAAGCAAAATGCTTAAAATATAAATGATTTTCATCTTTCCCTTACACTTAAAAATGTTCCTATAATACCAACAACAATTAAAATTCCAACAATTTCAAAGGCAATTAAATAATCTTTTAAAAGTGTATCAAATATAAAATCCATTTTAAAGGAGATAAATTTTTTTGGAAAGGGATAATTTTTTAAAATGTTTGCTATTAAAAAGAAGATTAAAAAATTTAAAAGGAAGGCAATAATACCTTCTTTAAAATTGATACCTTCTGTTTCCTTAATTCCAACTGTATATATTGCAAAAATCATTAGGACAATAATTCCACCCGCATATATTAAAATCTGAGAAATAAATAAAAAAGGGGAACCCATTAAAAGATAAAGAATACCTATTAAAATAAATATCAAAAATAAGGACAATACTGAATATATTATTTTTCTTGAAAAAATTATATAATAGGAAATTAAAAGAGAAATTATCATAAAAATTAAAAGAAGTTCCTTCATATTCTATATAAGGGATAACCATAAGGCTTAAAACCAATTTTTGATGTTCCCTTTATATCTCCTTTCCTATAAAATCCTAACCATGCTGCCCTTGATACAATTCCCTTTGAAGAAATTAGTTCTTCTTTTTTGAAGACCATTTCTTCCCTTGAAGAGAAAACAAGTTCAGAAAATTCAGTCATAATAATTGCTTCTGTTGGGCATGCTTCAACACAAAACCCACACAATATACATCTTCCATAATCTATTTCAAAAATTCTTGCATATCTTTCACCATATGTAAATTTTTCATCCTTATTCTCATCTCCTTCAATATATATTGCATCTGTTGGGCATATACTTGCACATAGCATACATGCAATGCATCTTTCAGTTCCATCTTCATACCTTTGAAGAATATGTTTCCATCTTGCCCTATAAGGTTTTTTAATTTCTTTTTCAGGATATTCTATTGTAAATTTTTTTGAAACAAGATTTTTAAA
>CAZUSI010000097.1:0-4133 GCA_964623395.1 uncultured bacterium
TTTGCCCTATAAAATAAAATTAATGGGTCCTTCTCATTTTCAGTAAACTTTATTATATAAGAGGGATTTTTCTCAAGATATTCTTTAATCTTTTTTTCATCTTTTGATTTTATATAATAATTTATTCCCTTTTCGTATAGATTTTTTGAAATCGCAATTTCTGCAAGAACTGGATAAAATTCCTCTTCTTTAAATTCTTTTTCAATATCTTCAAAGGGAAAAAATTGCGAAATCCTTTTAATCTCAATTTTCATAATTTCTTTATTATCAAATTTTTTAATTTCCTTAAGAGCAATTTTATATTCCCTTTTTTCAATATATATTCTATAAAGAATTTCTGAAAAAATATTTTCATTTTTTTCTTTTTCTCTTAAATATTTTATAAATTTTTCTCCAAGTTCAAAATTTTTAAAATTAATGATTAAAAATAAAATCCTTTTTACATCTTCATTTTCAAAGAAGGAATTTATTGAATCAATTAATGAATAAATTTTTTTACCTTTAAAATATCTTGAAGTTAAAAAATCAAAGTAAAATATGTAATTTTTACCAAGATGAGAAACTGCAAATTTTGAAATATTATATAGTTTTTCAAAATCATTTTCTTTTAAATAATTTTCTCTTAGTTCAAAATAAAAAATTCTATATCTTTTTGGATCCTCAAAGAAAAGTTTTTCCTTTAAATCAGTTTGATAAATTATTAAAATAAAGAACCAAGCCATTCATATATGAGGAAGTGAATTCTTCCTATTAAAAGTGAGACACGAGCCATTATAGTATATCCAAATGATGCACCAAATGCTATCATTATAAATGTTATACCAATTTTTGAAAATAATCCTAAGGCACCCTTATGTTCTTTTGAAAAGAAAAAGTAAAATAAAGTGCAAATGGTTGCAACTACTATAATTATGTTGTTGAAACTTGTTAAAATATCTTTTTCAAATAAGGGTAAAATTGTTGCCTGAATTTGTGGAATTATAAAACCTTGAAGTGCTCCTGTTACACCAAGTCCTGCTGCCATTCCAACAGTAAATGCAATTGCCCATCTTGAAAGCCATGCAACAGGGGGAATGAATCTTAAAAGCATGCAAATTGATAAAAATATTGGAATAAATAGTATCCATTGTGTAGGTCCAAAATGTGGCCACATTTTTAAAAAACCATAAGTTTTAAATAATTCTTTAAAGGGTCCTAAAATTTTTGGTTCCACATCAAAATACCATAAATACAAAAACCAGAAACTTGCAGCAGAACCAACATATATGTGTTCTGCAAGTTTATAAAAGGGGTTATCTTTATAAAGGAATGAAAATATTGCAATTGTTAAACCTGCTGCTATCCATAAAAATATAATATCTATCATCTTAATCTCCTTAAAGCAATATATCCTATGTTTCCAAGAATTATAAAAATAATAATTATTATATGGACAATTGTTTGTGCTGTCATTCCAGAAAATGCAAATCCTCTTTTTTTGACAAGATTTTCATAATCAGCAGCCCCCCTTAATCCTCCTATAAGACCTACTATTTGTTTTGCTTGAAAATATGGATATAAATCAGGAGCAACAACTGCTGTTGATGTTAAAATTATCTTTTGTCCATATCTTGCCTGTGCAAATTGAACCCACGCATCTCCAACAGCTCCTGCTTCAAATCCTATTAAAAGAGCAATATCGTTGTAATTATGGACATTTCTCATTAAAGGTAAAGAATCAAGAGGTATTCCTTTATAATCAACATCAAATACCATTCTTATTTCTTTCCCCATATTAAGCATAACTGCTGCAATTCCAGGTCTATAACCAAGAAATACATAATCTTCACCATATTTTTTTCCAAGCTCCCTTGCAATTTTTTCAAGTGCAATTTGTCCCAATGGAAGACCAAGTGGCCAATGTCCCATCATTATCACCTTTAAATTTTTTCTAAAAAGATGGATAAGCATGACCTCAAGAAGTGGTTGAAGTTCTGGCATACTTGCTGCATCATAATCTATTGATATTAAGCAATTTGCCCCTTCAGGTAGATTTTCTATAAATTCATAAGCATTTTTTACTTCTGGAAGTGGTTCAAATTCAAATCCTTTTTTAATTAAAAGTGGTATTAATATACTTATAAAAACAATTACATATATTATTCTTCTATCAATTCTTGAAATTTTTTCAAAAAATTCTTTCATTTTAAATATGTCCTTTCAATTCCAAGAATAATTCTTAATGCCATTGCAATTGCACCAAGTGATATTCCTATAAAAAGTCCCCTTTTTGCTCCAAGTTGTGGAACATTCATTATCCAATCAGCAATACTTGGAAGGTGTATTTTTAATAAATATCCAATTGGAAAAATTAAAATTATTGAAATTATTGAAATTCCATAAAATATTAATTTTTCATATAAATTTACTCTTGGAATTGCTTCAAGAAACGAAACAATTGCTATTAAAATAAATGTAATTCCTATAAAATAAGGTGCAAAATCTTCACCCTTTGGAACTCTTCCAAGCATAACAATTCCTGCTGAGATAAGAAGAAGTGTTGCATTTAATCCTCTTGCCCTAAATGCCCTATATGCAGCAGATGCGATAAAGAATGCAAGAAGAGAAAACATTGTGGCTTGAAGAGGAACAAATATGTAAGTATAAAAATATCTTAAAAATGTTGAATTTGGAGAAAATGGACTTCCATATTTAATTCCTGAATGGATCCCCCAAATAAGAGTTATTATAAAACTTAAAATTAAGGCAATTGAATAAGGTGCTTCTTTTTCTTTTCTTTTAATTTTTCGCCAGTGATAAAGTAAAAGTGAATCAATTCCAAGAATTAATGTAAATCCAGAAACAATTATATACCAGTCATTGAATCTTTCCTGTAAACTTCCAAATGGTTCATGGGGAATAAAAAGTGCTACTATTAAAACAAAACCTGATATGAATGTTATTGCAAGTGGAACTTCCTTTTTCATATCACTTCAAAAAAATTCTTTAAAAAATGAAAAATATCTTTACCTGTAAATGAGGCAATTGTTTCTAAGATGAGTCCAAGAGTTATAATTATTATTAAAAGTATTTTTACATAATCCTCACCTTTTATAGTTGCAAGTGAAAGTGGCTCGCGTGTTAAATATGCACTTGCTGCATACATTTCCTCACCTATCAATGTATAATCAGTTGCTGCAATGAAAAATGGAAGTTGTGTAACAGCAGTTGTTCCTGAAATCTGTATTGCTCCAATTGAATTTCCTGTTTCTGCAAGAATTAATGATTCTGCATAAAAATATCCCTGTAAAAATATTGCACCAGGTCTTTCCCTTAACATTATTCCATCAACACCAGCAGCATATCCGAATTGATCATAGGATAAAAAGAATACATTTCCTTCTTTGAATAGATCAGGTCTTCCTGCCTCAATAAAACCCTCTTTAACTGTTTCAGATGCAGCAACATATACAAGAGGGTCAAAACATGGAACAATTATATCTGTTTCATATTCACCTGCTTTTTTTGCCACCCTTTTTAAAATTGAAAGTCCTGCAATTGTTGGAATTTCAGCAATTGTTCCGAGTCCAAGTATAAAAAGTAAAGGTCTTCCCATCTCTGTTGATCTTCCAACTGCTTCATCAATTGCATCAAGTCCAGGAATCTTTCTTATAAAAAGTTCTTCCTTTTTTGCCCTTTTTAAAAAGTAGAAAAGAAAAAGAGTTATTACAATAAGTAATATTAAAACACTTGTTCTTTTCTTATGAAACCACTGTCCAGAAGAAATTGCAACATTTGAAAATTCACTATCACTAAATTCTTCCCCTTTAACTGCTCTTATAAAATATCTATACTCTATCTTATCCTTACAATTTGAATCAAGAAAATAATTTGTTCCCCTTTTTAAAATAGAGAGGGTTTCAGGTAAAGACCATTTATCTTTTATTTTTTCCTGTCTAAAAATAATATAACAATCTATAGTTGAATCCATTGGTGATAATTCCCATTTAATTTCTATTTTTCCTCCTGCATCGTTTGGATAATCATTTGCCTTTACATTTGAAGGAGGTAAAGGAGGAATTAAAAAATAAAAAATTAAAATTGTTTTCATTAAAATTAATTATAATAAAAATTTTATATTTTTTTCAAACAAT
>CAZUSI010000098.1:0-4014 GCA_964623395.1 uncultured bacterium
TTATGATTTCAAAAGAATATTTAAGGGAGAAAAAAGAAATTTTAATTGATGCTTTAAAAAAAAGGAATTATGAATTCAATCTTGAATATGTTTTTGAACTTGATAAAAAGTTAAGGGAATTAAAGAAAACACTTGATGAATTAAATTCTAAAAAAAATGAAATTGCTAAGGAAATAGGGGAAAGGAAAAGAAAAGGGGAAGATATAAGTAAGTTGCAGGAAGAAGGTAAAAGAATAAGTGAGGAAATCGATAAAGTTAAAATAGAATATACTGAAATAGAAAAGGAACTTGAAGAAAAACTATTGGAAATTCCAAATATTCCCCATGAATCAGTTCCTATTGGAGAAAACGAAACAAAAAATGCTCTCGTAAGGGAATGGGGAGAAATTAGAAAATTTGATTTTGAACCAAAACCACATTATGAAATTGGAGAAAAACTTGGAATCCTTGAATTCAAAAAGGCAGGTGAAATTTCTGGATCAAGATTTTTAATATATAAGGATAAAGGTGCACTTTTAGAAAGGGCACTTATTAACTTTTTCCTTGATTTACATACAAGAGAACATGGATATAAAGAAATATTGCCTCCTTTTCTTTTAAAAGAAGAAGGTGCTTATGGAAGTGGTCATTTGCCAAAATTTGATATTGAAATGTATAAGACAAAGGATGAAAATTTATATCTTTTACCAACAGCAGAAATGGCTCTTGCAAATTTACATAGAAATGAAATACTTGATGAAGATGTTTTGCCTTTAAAATATGTTTCATATACCCCTTGTTTTAGAAGGGAAGCAGGAAGTTATGGAAAAGATGTAAGGGGGATGATAAGGGTTCATCAATTCAATAAAGTTGAACTATTTAAATTTACAAAACCAGAGGATTCTTATGAGGAACTTGAAAAAATGGTAAATGATGCTGAAAGAATATTACAGATTTTAAATATTCCTTATAGAATTGTCCTTTTGTGCACAGGTGATCTTGGATTTGCAGCATCAAAAACATATGATATAGAGGCATGGGCACCAGGTGTTAAAAGATGGCTTGAAGTTTCCTCTATTTCAAACTGTGAAGATTTTCAGGCAAGAAGAACAATGACAAGATTTAGAAGAAAGAGAAGCAAAAAAATTGAATTTGTTCATACCTTAAACGGTTCAGGACTTGCACTTCCAAGAACATTTATAGCAATTATTGAAAATTATCAGGATGAAAAAGGAAGAATTCATATTCCAAAAGCATTAATTCCTTATATGAATGGAATTGAAATTATAGAATGAAAATTTCTGAATTTCAAAATATAATAAAGGAAATTTATTATGAAAAAGATAAAAAAAGGGGAATTGATGGAACATTTAGATGGATGATTGAAGAAATTGGTGAGCTTGCAAGGGCTATAAAGAAGAAAGATAAGAAAAAGCAAAAGGAAGAGGTAGCAGATGTTCTTGCATGGCTTTTTTCAATTGCAAATTTATTAGATATAGATGTTGAAAAATGTTCAAAGGAAAAATATTTTAAAATTTGTCCAAGATGTAAAAAAATTAAATGTGAATGTGAAGAATAAAGGAGGGAAAATGGGAGTTGAAAAACTTAAAAAAGTTTTGGAAAATGAAATTGAAAGATTAAAAAATGAAGGAAGGGCAAAAGGAAAAGAATTTATAATAACGGGAATTAAAAGGGCAGAAAATGGAAAAGGTCCAAGATATTTTTTAAAGGGATTCGGAAATAAGGAATTTATAAGGATGAATTCAAATTCATATCTTGGAATGTCCCTTTTAGATGAAATAATTAAAGTTGAAGAGGAAACAGCAAGAAATTTTGGAGTTGGTCCTGGTGCAGTAAGATTTATAAGTGGAACATTTATGCCTCATAGAGAACTTGAAAAAAAACTTGCAAAATTTCATAATAGGGAAGATTGTATGATTTATAGTGCCGCATATGTAACTGTTATAGGAGTTATAGCAGCTTTAACTACAAATGAAACAATAATTATAAGTGATGAATTAAACCATAATTGCATAATAAATGCGATAAGGCTTTCAAGACCAAAAGAAAAACTCATTTATAAACATCTTGATATGAAGGATCTTGAAGAAAAGGTTAAAAGTTCAATAGGAAAATGTAAAAGGGTTATAATTGTTACGGATGGTGTTTTCAGCATGAGGGGTGATTTTGCTCCTTTAAAGGAAATTGAAGAAATTTCAAAAAAATATGATGATGAATTTGAAGAAAATATTATTACAATTGTTGATGATTCACATGGAGTGGGTGCATTTGGTGAAACAGGAAGAGGAACAGAGGAATATACAAATTCAAGATGCGATTTATTAATAGGAACACTTGGAAAGGCATTTGGGGTTAATGGTGGATATGTATGTTCTGATGAAAAAGTTATAACATATTTAAGAGAAACAGCAATAACTTATATTTATTCAAATCCAATAACACCTGCAGAGGCAGCATGTGCATTAAAGGTTGTTGAATTTTTGGATAGTGAAGAGGGAAGAAAAAGATTAAAATATTTAAGAGATTTAACAAAAAAATTTAAAGAAGGTCTTATAAATTTGGGATATGAAACGATTATGAGCCCACATCCAATTGTTCCTTTGCTTATAAGAGATACAATGAAGACAAAGGAACTTGTAAATTATTTAATAGAAAATGGGATTCTTGCAACAGGGCTTGCATATCCTGTTGTTCCAAGAGGGGATGAAACAATAAGGTTTCAGGTAAATGCTGATCATACTGAAGGTGATATTGATTATGTTTTAAAGGTTCTTGAAAAATATAAAAAAGAAAAAAAATGAATATACTTGTTCATATCTGTTGTGCCCCTTGTTTTTGCTATGTAAATGAAGCATTAAAGGAAAAAGGTTATAATTTAGAAGGTTTTTTTTATAATCCAAACATTCATCCAAAAGAGGAATATGAAAAAAGATTTGAAACTTTAAAGAAATATAAAGAGTTAAAAAATGTTAAAATTGTATTTAAAGAAAATAAAATAGAAGATATTGAAGAATGGGCAAAATTTGCTTTTAAAGAAAATTTAAGATGTCTTGGATGTTATAAAATCCGTCTTTATAAAACTGCAATTTATGCAAAAGAAAATAATTTTGATGCCTTTACAACAACACTCCTTTATTCAATTTATCAAAAACATGAAGAAATAAGAAATATTGCTGAAAATATTTCAAAAGAAATTAAAATGCCCTTTTATTATGAAGATTTTAGAAAAGGATGGAAAGAAGGGATAAAAATTTCAAAGGAACTTGGTCTTTATCGTCAAAAATATTGCGGATGTTTTTTAAGTGAATTTGAAGCAAAATTGAAATAAGAAATAAAGTTTCTTTAAAATTTTAAGCTTAAAAGGGCCGGGGATTTTTTATTTTTAACCCGGGAGGAAGGAAAAATGAAAAAAATAATTGTAGGAGGAATATTGGTCTCATTCCTCTATGCAGGGGGATGGGACCATCCTGTCCAAGGGATAAGAGGGCTTGGAATGGGAGATGCCTACACTGCTCTTTCAGAAGATGCATCAAGTATATGGTGGAATCCAGGGGGACTTTGTTTTCAGAAAAATTTATTTGAATTCCAAATTGGTGGAACATATGATATGCCAATGCACAAGGTTGAATTTCCTGATCCAATCGACACAACTAAAACTAAAAAAGCAGAATCAAGTTTAAACACTTTTGTTCCACAAGCATTTTTATCCTATAAATTCCAGAAATTTGCTCTTGGATTTGGATATTATGTTGAATATGGTGGAGGAGGAGTTGATTGGAAGAAAGAAGATATAGGTGCTGATGTTTATTCTGTTTTAGGAGTTACGACATTTTCTCCAACTTTTTCTTATATGATAAATGAAAAAATTGGAATTGGTGCAAAAATGGATATTTTGTATGGGAAATACGATAATGAAATAAAAAGCGAAGAAGGAGAACTAAAATCTGAAGGAAGTGGATGGGCATTTACAGGTGGAATAGGTGCACTTTATAAACCAACAGATATTCTTTCATT
>CAZUSI010000099.1:0-4005 GCA_964623395.1 uncultured bacterium
TTAAAAGGATGAGAAAAAATTTCATAAAACCTCCTCTTTTAAATTAAATCCTTCTCATAAGCAAATATACTAAAAATTCCTCCTGTATGTAAAAATAAAATTTTTTTAAATTCTTTTGATTCATTGATCATTCCATAAAATGCCTTTCCTGTATAAACAGGGTCTAAAATTATTCCATATTTTGCTAAATTTTTAATCAAATCAATTTCCTCCTTATATGGGATTGCATAACCTTCTCCAATGTAAGCTTCCTTTAATTCAATCTCTTCTTTATCTATTTCAATTTCTAAATTGTATTTATGGATTGCCCTTTTACATATAGTTTCTATTTTATCTTTGAAATATTTGGCTGTATCACAAACAATTATTCCAATAATTCTTACATCAAGATTAAAAATTTTTTTACCAATTAAAAGACCTGCATAAGTTCCACCAGAACCAACTGCCAAATATATTGCCTCTATTTTTTCCTTTTTAATAAATTCTTTCATCTCCTCCATACATTCCACATATCCAAGACACCCAATTTCATTTGAAGCACCTTCTGGAATTATGTATGGCTTTTTATTTTGTTTTTCTAATTCCTCTTTTAATTCTTCCATTATCTCGTTTATTCTCTCTTTATACTCTTTATAACTCACATATTTTATTTTTGCTCCGAGTAAATTATCTAAAAGTAAATTTCCTTGAAAAGTTTCTTTCTTTTCGCCTCTTAAAACAAGATAAACATCAAATCCATTTTTCTTTCCTATATAAGTAGTTGTTCTTGCATGATTTGATTGTATCCCTCCACATGTTATAAGTGTATCAGCACCTTTTTCCTTTGCATCAAACAAAATATATTCAAGTTTCCTTATTTTATTTCCTGATGATATAAGTCCTGTATAATCATCCCTTTTTATATATATTTCTGAATGATGAGGGAAATGAATTTTTTCAATAGGTGTTGGTTTCCATGCAAAATCTATTTTTTTTTCTTTAATTTTTTGAAAAATTTTCATCAATTTAATTATAAAGGTTTTTGATTTAAGTTTGCCAATTTACTCTTCTTTAATTTATAATTATACCTTTAATTTTTGAGGAGGTTTATATGGAAACATTAAAAGAAAAATTTATAGAGGATGGTTTTGAAAAACTTATGAAAATACAGAATCAAAAGGTTATCGAATTTGTTAAAAAATATGCAGAACTCTGTAATCCTGATAAAATATATGTAAGTACAGGAACCCCTTATGATTTTGAATATATAAAAAATAAGGCAATAGAAGATGGTGAAGAAATAAAGTTAAAGATAGAAGGTCATACAATACATTTTGATGGATATTATGACCAAGCAAGAGATAGAAAAAATACAAAATTTCTTTTACCACCAGGAGTTGATTATGGAAAATATATTGAATGGATGGAAAGGGATAAGGGATTAGAGGAAATTCATGAAATTATGAAAGATATAATGAAGGGTAAGACCCTTTATGTTTGTTTCTATACGCTTGGACCAGTTGGTTCAGAATTTTCAATTCCCTGTATTCAATTAACAGATTCTGCTTATGTAGCCCATTCTGAAAATATTTTATATAGACAGGGTTATGAGGAATTTTTGAGGAAAGGTAAAAAATTTGAATTTTTCAAATTTGTTCATAGTGCAGGAGAACTTGATGAAAGAAAAACATCAAAAAATTTAGATAAAAGAAGAATTTATATAGATTTGCTGGATAATATCGTATATTCAATAAATACACAATATGGTGGAAATTCAATAGGTTTGAAAAAACTTTCTTTGCGACTTGCAATATATAAAGCATCAAAGGAAGGATGGCTTGCTGAACACATGCTAATTGTTGGAATTAATGGTCCTAAAAAAAGAGTTACTTATTTTACAGGTGCCTTTCCTTCTCTTTGTGGAAAAACATCAACTGCTATGATGGAAGGTGAAAGATTAATAGGAGATGATATTGCATATTTAAGGAAAAAGAAAGGAAAAGTTTATGCAGTGAATGTTGAGAAAGGGATGTTTGGTATAATTGAAGGTATAAATCCTGTTGATGATCCCATAATATTTAAAGCTTTAAAAACAAAAGGTGATGTTATATTTTCAAATGTTTTAATGACAGAAGATGGGGATGTTTATTGGGTTGGTAAAGGTGAAGAATGTCCTCCTAAGGGGATAAATCATTCTGGTGAATGGTACATAGGGAAAAAGGATGAAAAGGGGAAAGAAATACCACCTTCTCATCCGAATGCAAGATTTACAATTTCATTAACTGCTTTTGAAAATCTTGATCCTAAGCTTGAAGATCCAGAAGGAGTAGAAGTAGGAGGAATTGTTTATGGTGGAAGAGATTCTGATACTTGGGTTCCTGTTGAAGAAGCACTTGATTGGGTTCATGGAGTCATAACAAAAGGTGCTTGTCTTGAATCAGAACCAACTGCTGCTGTGCTTGAGGCAAAGGCAAAAAGGGAATTTAATCCAATGTCAAATTTAGATTTCTTATCAGTTACAATAGGAAAATATATTAAAATGCATTTAAATTTTGCTAAGGGTCTTAAGAAAAAACCAAAAATATTTTCAGTTAATTACTTTTTAAGAGATGAAAAAGGAAATTTCTTAAATGAAAAAGTTGATAAAAGAGTATGGTATAAATGGATGGAATTAAGAGTTAATAAGGAAGTTGATGCTGTTAAAACACCTACAGGTTACATTCCAAAATATGAGGATTTGAAAAAACTTTTCAAAAAAGTTCTTAATAAAGATTATAAAAAAGAAGATTATATAAAGCAATTTACATTAAGAATTCCCGAGCAACTTGCTAAAATTGACAGAATGATAGAGATTTATAAGGAAATTAGTGATACTCCAAAAATTTTGTTTGATGTTCTTGAAAAACAAAGAAAAAGATTATTAAAAGTTCAAAAGAAAAAAGGTGATTATGTGTCGCCATTTGAATTCTATAAAGTGGGAGGTTCTGCCCGCAAAAGAAAATCCTAAAAAATTAATTTTTTTTGTGATTTTCTTAATTTTTATTTCTTTAATTTTTGCTTTTGCCTTTGGTCCTTTTTTTGGAATATTTTCCCTCTTAGTTTTATTTTTTTCAAACATAAATTTTTTCATAAAAACAAAGTATGAAATAAAAGAAGATAAGATAATTATAAAAAAACCCTTTTATGAAATTTCAAAAAATTGGGAATGGGTTAAAAGGATAGAAGTTGATAAAAATGGTATATTTTTTTCTCCCTTTGAAAAAAAATCGTGGCTTGACCCTTTTAGAGGAATTTTTTTAATTACAAATAAACCACAAGAAATTTATGAAAAACTCAAAAGAATGGGAAAAATTAAAGAGTAATTACGAAATTTTAATTGAAAAAATTGAAAAAAATGCAACAATTTTTGGAAGGAAGAAAGAGGATATAATTATTGTTGCTGCTACAAAAGGCGTTCCATCTTATAAGATTGAAATGGCAATAGATCTTGGGATAAAAATAATAGGAGAAAATAGGGTTCAAGAAGCAGAGAAAAAAATTAATGAGATAAAAAGGGATGCAGAATGGCATATGATAGGAAATTTACAAAGAAATAAGGTTAAAAAGGCAATTAAAATTTTTAAAATGATACAATCAGTTGATTCATTAAAAATTGCAGAAGAAATAGATAAAAGAGCAATGGATAAATACCCTGTTTTAATAGAAGTAAATACTTCTTTTGAAGAGACAAAACATGGTTTTTTACCGGAAGAACTTTTTAAAAATTTTGAAATACTTTTATCTTTTAAAAATTTAAAAATTCTTGGTCTTTTTACCCTTGGTCCTTATCCTGTGGAAGAAAAAAAATCAAGGGAGGCATTTAAAAATTTAAGGGAACTGAAAGAAAAAATAGAAAAAGAATACAATTTAAATTTACCTTATCTTTCAATGGGAATGAGTGAGGACTTTGAATATGCAATACAAGAGGGAGCAAATATGATAAGAATAGGAAGATTTTTATTTGGTGAAAGGGAAAAATAAGGAGGT
>CAZUSI010000100.1:0-3930 GCA_964623395.1 uncultured bacterium
AGGGCGAATTCTGCAGATATCCATCACACTGGCGGCCGCTCGAGCATGCATCTAGAGGGCCCAATTCGCCCTATAGTGAGTCGTATTACAATTCACTGGCCGTCGTTTTACAACGTCGTGACTGGGAAAACCCTGGCGTTACCCAACTTAATCGCCTTGCAGCACATCCCCCTTTCGCCAGCTGGCGTAATAGCGAAGAGGCCCGCACCGATCGCCCTTCCCAACAGTTGCGCAGCCTGAATGGCGAATGGACGCGCCCTGTAGCGGCGCATTAAGCGCGGCGGGTGTGGTGGTTACGCGCAGCGTGACCGCTACACTTGCCAGCGCCCTAGCGCCCGCTCCTTTCGCTTTCTTCCCTTCCTTTCTCGCCACGTTCGCCGGCTTTCCCCGTCAAGCTCTAAATCGGGGGCTCCCTTTAGGGTTCCGATTTAGTGCTTTACGGCACCTCGACCCCAAAAAACTTGATTAGGGTGATGGTTCACGTAGTGGGCCATCGCCCTGATAGACGGTTTTTCGCCCTTTGACGTTGGAGTCCACGTTCTTTAATAGTGGACTCTTGTTCCAAACTGGAACAACACTCAACCCTATCTCGGTCTATTCTTTTGATTTATAAGGGATTTTGCCGATTTCGGCCTATTGGTTAAAAAATGAGCTGATTTAACAAAAATTTAACGCGAATTTTAACAAAATTCAGGGCGCAAGGGCTGCTAAAGGAAGCGGAACACGTAGAAAGCCAGTCCGCAGAAACGGTGCTGACCCCGGATGAATGTCAGCTACTGGGCTATCTGGACAAGGGAAAACGCAAGCGCAAAGAGAAAGCAGGTAGCTTGCAGTGGGCTTACATGGCGATAGCTAGACTGGGCGGTTTTATGGACAGCAAGCGAACCGGAATTGCCAGCTGGGGCGCCCTCTGGTAAGGTTGGGAAGCCCTGCAAAGTAAACTGGATGGCTTTCTTGCCGCCAAGGATCTGATGGCGCAGGGGATCAAGATCTGATCAAGAGACAGGATGAGGATCGTTTCGCATGATTGAACAAGATGGATTGCACGCAGGTTCTCCGGCCGCTTGGGTGGAGAGGCTATTCGGCTATGACTGGGCACAACAGACAATCGGCTGCTCTGATGCCGCCGTGTTCCGGCTGTCAGCGCAGGGGCGCCCGGTTCTTTTTGTCAAGACCGACCTGTCCGGTGCCCTGAATGAACTGCAGGACGAGGCAGCGCGGCTATCGTGGCTGGCCACGACGGGCGTTCCTTGCGCAGCTGTGCTCGACGTTGTCACTGAAGCGGGAAGGGACTGGCTGCTATTGGGCGAAGTGCCGGGGCAGGATCTCCTGTCATCCCACCTTGCTCCTGCCGAGAAAGTATCCATCATGGCTGATGCAATGCGGCGGCTGCATACGCTTGATCCGGCTACCTGCCCATTCGACCACCAAGCGAAACATCGCATCGAGCGAGCACGTACTCGGATGGAAGCCGGTCTTGTCGATCAGGATGATCTGGACGAAGAGCATCAGGGGCTCGCGCCAGCCGAACTGTTCGCCAGGCTCAAGGCGCGCATGCCCGACGGCGAGGATCTCGTCGTGACCCATGGCGATGCCTGCTTGCCGAATATCATGGTGGAAAATGGCCGCTTTTCTGGATTCATCGACTGTGGCCGGCTGGGTGTGGCGGACCGCTATCAGGACATAGCGTTGGCTACCCGTGATATTGCTGAAGAGCTTGGCGGCGAATGGGCTGACCGCTTCCTCGTGCTTTACGGTATCGCCGCTCCCGATTCGCAGCGCATCGCCTTCTATCGCCTTCTTGACGAGTTCTTCTGAATTGAAAAAGGAAGAGTATGAGTATTCAACATTTCCGTGTCGCCCTTATTCCCTTTTTTGCGGCATTTTGCCTTCCTGTTTTTGCTCACCCAGAAACGCTGGTGAAAGTAAAAGATGCTGAAGATCAGTTGGGTGCACGAGTGGGTTACATCGAACTGGATCTCAACAGCGGTAAGATCCTTGAGAGTTTTCGCCCCGAAGAACGTTTTCCAATGATGAGCACTTTTAAAGTTCTGCTATGTGGCGCGGTATTATCCCGTATTGACGCCGGGCAAGAGCAACTCGGTCGCCGCATACACTATTCTCAGAATGACTTGGTTGAGTACTCACCAGTCACAGAAAAGCATCTTACGGATGGCATGACAGTAAGAGAATTATGCAGTGCTGCCATAACCATGAGTGATAACACTGCGGCCAACTTACTTCTGACAACGATCGGAGGACCGAAGGAGCTAACCGCTTTTTTGCACAACATGGGGGATCATGTAACTCGCCTTGATCGTTGGGAACCGGAGCTGAATGAAGCCATACCAAACGACGAGCGTGACACCACGATGCCTGTAGCAATGGCAACAACGTTGCGCAAACTATTAACTGGCGAACTACTTACTCTAGCTTCCCGGCAACAATTAATAGACTGGATGGAGGCGGATAAAGTTGCAGGACCACTTCTGCGCTCGGCCCTTCCGGCTGGCTGGTTTATTGCTGATAAATCTGGAGCCGGTGAGCGTGGGTCTCGCGGTATCATTGCAGCACTGGGGCCAGATGGTAAGCCCTCCCGTATCGTAGTTATCTACACGACGGGGAGTCAGGCAACTATGGATGAACGAAATAGACAGATCGCTGAGATAGGTGCCTCACTGATTAAGCATTGGTAACTGTCAGACCAAGTTTACTCATATATACTTTAGATTGATTTAAAACTTCATTTTTAATTTAAAAGGATCTAGGTGAAGATCCTTTTTGATAATCTCATGACCAAAATCCCTTAACGTGAGTTTTCGTTCCACTGAGCGTCAGACCCCGTAGAAAAGATCAAAGGATCTTCTTGAGATCCTTTTTTTCTGCGCGTAATCTGCTGCTTGCAAACAAAAAAACCACCGCTACCAGCGGTGGTTTGTTTGCCGGATCAAGAGCTACCAACTCTTTTTCCGAAGGTAACTGGCTTCAGCAGAGCGCAGATACCAAATACTGTTCTTCTAGTGTAGCCGTAGTTAGGCCACCACTTCAAGAACTCTGTAGCACCGCCTACATACCTCGCTCTGCTAATCCTGTTACCAGTGGCTGCTGCCAGTGGCGATAAGTCGTGTCTTACCGGGTTGGACTCAAGACGATAGTTACCGGATAAGGCGCAGCGGTCGGGCTGAACGGGGGGTTCGTGCACACAGCCCAGCTTGGAGCGAACGACCTACACCGAACTGAGATACCTACAGCGTGAGCTATGAGAAAGCGCCACGCTTCCCGAAGGGAGAAAGGCGGACAGGTATCCGGTAAGCGGCAGGGTCGGAACAGGAGAGCGCACGAGGGAGCTTCCAGGGGGAAACGCCTGGTATCTTTATAGTCCTGTCGGGTTTCGCCACCTCTGACTTGAGCGTCGATTTTTGTGATGCTCGTCAGGGGGGCGGAGCCTATGGAAAAACGCCAGCAACGCGGCCTTTTTACGGTTCCTGGCCTTTTGCTGGCCTTTTGCTCACATGTTCTTTCCTGCGTTATCCCCTGATTCTGTGGATAACCGTATTACCGCCTTTGAGTGAGCTGATACCGCTCGCCGCAGCCGAACGACCGAGCGCAGCGAGTCAGTGAGCGAGGAAGCGGAAGAGCGCCCAATACGCAAACCGCCTCTCCCCGCGCGTTGGCCGATTCATTAATGCAGCTGGCACGACAGGTTTCCCGACTGGAAAGCGGGCAGTGAGCGCAACGCAATTAATGTGAGTTAGCTCACTCATTAGGCACCCCAGGCTTTACACTTTATGCTTCCGGCTCGTATGTTGTGTGGAATTGTGAGCGGATAACAATTTCACACAGGAAACAGCTATGACCATGATTACGCCAAGCTTGGTACCGAGCTCGGATCCACTAGTAACGGCCGCCAGTGTGCTGGAATTCGCCCTA
>CAZUSI010000101.1:0-3824 GCA_964623395.1 uncultured bacterium
CACCACCTATTATCAAAATTTCCATTTATTCTTTAAAAAATCTCTTAATGCCTCTTTCCAATTTCTCAATTTATAAAAATTTGAGCAAAATTTATCGTTGTTTAAAGCAGAAGAAAATGGTCTTTTTGCTATTTCTTTAAAGTAATCTGAAGTAACGGGTTCTATTTTTACATTCATTTTCCTTATATTTAAAATTTCTTTTGCAAATTCAAATCTGGACACTCTTCCTGTATTTACTATATGGTAAATTCCATAATTTTCAGATTTTAAAATCTCTTTAATTCCTTCTGCCACATCCTTTGTATATGTTGGAGAACCATATCTATCCTTTACTATCTTTATAACCTTTTCTTCTTCACATTTTTTTAAAAATTTATAAACAAAATTTTTTTTACCTTCGCCATAAAGCCAAGAAGTTCTTATTATAAAATATTTTTTTAAATTTGAAATTATTTCCTTTTCAGATAAATATTTTGTCTTTCCATAAAAATTTATTGGATTTGGGATATCATCTTCTGAATAAATTTCCTTTTTACCATCAAAAACATAATCGGTGCTTATAAAAATTAAAATTTTGTCATAATGAAGGGCATACTTTACAAATTCCCTTGTTGATAAAAAATTTATCTTATATGCTTTTTCCTTTTCCTCTTCTGCTTTATCAACATCCGTATATGCTCCTGAAAGTATTATTATATCTGGATTTATATTTTTTAAATAATCATATATTTTTTCAAAGTTTTCCAAATCAAAATCTTCTTTTTTTGGAGCAAGTATTGAATACTCTTCTTTTAAAATTTCTATAATTTCTTTACCAAGTTGCCCTGTTCCACCTGTTAAAAATACTTTTTTCATTTTGATTTAAAATTTATTTTATAATTATAATATAAAAATTATGAAAATTTTAATTGTGGTAAATCCTGAAAAAAAAGAGGGGATTCTCTTAGCAGAGGAAATTTCAAATTATTTAAATGAGAAAAATATAAAAAATAAAATAATTGTGAATGAAGAAAAAGAAGAAGGGGATGTTGTCATAACAATTGGTGGTGATGGAACACTTTTAAAGGGATTTCATCTTTTTCCAAACATTCCAATATGTGGAATACATATGGGAAAACTTGGTTTCCTTGCTCATATAGAATATGAAAAATGGAAAGAAGCGATTGATTCAATATGTAAAAAAAAATATAAAATAAATTTAAAAACACTTGCAGAAATGAAATTAAAGGATAAGAATTATATTGCTTTAAATGATATAGTTCTCACAAATAAATCTCCAGGAAGATTAATTGAGTATAGTGTTTTAATAAAAGATGAAATTTTAAATTTTCTTTCAGATGGAATGATAATATCAACGCCAACAGGTTCAACTGCTTATAATTTTGCAAATTATGGTCCTGTTCTTGATGAAGATGTTGAAGGAATTATTTTAAATTCGCTTGTTCCCCATAATATTTCCTTCAGACCAATTGTTGTTTCAAATAAAGAAAGGGTGAAAATTTTTCTTGGTAAAAAAACAAAAAAGGCATCTTTTTGGATTGATGGTCAAATAGAAGTTGAGTTTTTTCAAGGTGAAGAGGCAGAAGTTTTTGTTTCTCCTCAAAAATGTAAATTTCTATCTCCTTATGGATTTGAATTTAATCTTATAAGAAGATTAAAAGAAAAACTTAAATGGGGATAAAGGAATTAAAAATTAGAAATTTCTTACTCGTTGATGAGGCAAATATAGAATTTGGTAAAAATTTTAATGTTTTTACAGGAGAAACAGGTGCTGGAAAATCAATGGTTGCTGGAAGTATAATTTATCTTCTTGGAGAAAGAGTTGAATGGGAATTATTTGAAGAGGAAAAAGAGGTTGAAATTGAGGGTATATTTGAATCACCAATTTTTTTAAAGAAGAAATTTGAAGAAAATGGTATTCCCTTTGATGAAGAAATTTACATAAAAAGAATATTAATACCTTCAAAAAGGATTTCAAGAATTTATTTGAATGGAATAATGGTTCCTGTTTCCCTTTTAAAATTTTTAACTGAAGAACTTTTTGATTTTCATGGCCAGCATGAACATCAAATTCTTTTAAAAGAAGAAACACATCTTTATTTCCTTGATGCCTTTGGTGGAATTACAAAAGAAAGGGAAAAATTATCGGAAATTTTAAAGGAATATAAAGTTTTAAAAAATGAGTATGAAAGGGAAAAAGAGGAAATTTTAAAATTAAAGGAAATGGAAGAATACATAAGGTTTCAGATAGAGGAGGTTGAAAGGTTGAATATTAAAGAAGATGAAGATAAAGAACTTGAAAAGGAACTTTCTATTCTTTCAAAAAGTGAGGATATTTTAAAAAGGATAACACATTCTTTAAATCTTTTAAGAGAAGACGATTATTCTTTAAGTTTTTATTTAAATGAAATTTTAAAAAATATTTTTGAAATAAAGGGAATTGATAAAGAGATGGAAGAAATTTATAATATTTTAGAAGATGTAAGAATAAAAATAGATGAGGTTGGAAGAATTTTAAATGAAAAGAAAAATAAGTTTGAAATAGATGAGGAAAAAATAAGGGAAATGGAAAAAAGATTAAATATGATAAATAATCTTAAAAGAAAGCATGGAACTACCTTAAAAGGTGTTTTGGAGAATGTTAGAAAGTTTAAAAAAGATATTGAAACACTTAATTTAAGAGAGGAAAAATTAAAAGAAAAAGAAAGAAAGATTAAAGAAATTGAAGAAAATTTGATTTTTCTTTCGGAGAAAATTTCAAGGGAAAGGAAAAGAATTTCAGAGGAATTTGAAAAGATGGTAATTGATGAGATAAAACCACTTGGTTTTTCCTATGTGGAATTTAAAACACAATTTGAGGAAAAGGAAATTGATGAAACAGGAAAGGATAGAATAAGATTTTTAATATCAACAAATAAAGGAGTTAAACCATTTCCCTTATCAAAGATTGCATCAGGTGGTGAAATATCAAGAATAATGCTTGGATTAAAATCACTTCTTGCAAAGGTTGATAGTGTATCTGGTCTTTTATTTGATGAAATTGATGTTGGAATTGGTGGAAAGGTTGCTGAAGAAGTTGGTAAGAGGATGAAAAAAATTGGTAAAGAAAGACAGGTAATATGTATTACTCATCTTCCACAGATTGCAGTATTTGCAGATACACATTTTAAAATTGAAAAGGTTGAGAAAAAGGGAAGACCTTCTGTTATAGTTAAGAAGTTATCAAAAAAGGAAAGAATAATTGAAATAGCAAGGATGTTAGCAGGTGAAAAAATAACTGATACATCAATAAAGCATGCAGAAGCCCTTTTAGAGGAAGGAGAAAAATTTTAAATTGGAAGAATCTATTTTAACAGTTCCAAATATTTTAAGTATATCAAGGGTTTTTTTAACTCCATTTTTTTCCTATTTCCTTTCAAAAGAAAAAATATTTTTATCCTTTATTTTACTTTTAATAGTTGTTATAACTGATGCCCTTGATGGATTTATAGCAAGATTTTTCTATAAGGAAACAAAAATAGGTAAAATACTTGACCATGTAATAGATAAGTTTGTTATTGCATGGATAATAATAACCCTTTATTTTTTAAGGGATTTTCCTTTATGGGCTTTAATTTTAATAATTTCAAGGGATTTTATAAGTCTTTTAATAGGAATTTATATTTTAAAAAAGGATAAAATTTTTGGTTCAAACATTTTTGGAAAAATTTCTGGATTTTTATTTGCTATAACAACTTTATCATTTTTATTCAGTTTAAAATTAAGATTTATCTTACTTTATTTAACAATTTCCTTTTTTTTAATTGCTTCCTTTACCTATTTAA
>CAZUSI010000102.1:0-3802 GCA_964623395.1 uncultured bacterium
TTATGATAACCCTTTTAAAACTTTTTATTTTAATAATTTTTGTTTTAATTTTAACAAGATTGAAATTAAATATTGCATTAATTATATTTCTTCTAATAATTGCAACTGAATTTGTTTTTGGACCTGATTTTTTAAGAATGAAAGAATCAATTATAAAGGCATTAAAATCAAAATATACCTATGAACTTCTTGGAATGATAATAACTGTTCTTTTTCTTGAAAAAATAATGGAAGAAAAGAAAATTTTAAAAAAAATTGTTGATTTATTTTTTACTTTTAAAAATAAAAAATATGCATTAATTTTACCACCTTTAATTATAGGATTTTTCCCAATGCCAGGTGGAGCACTTGTTTCAGCACCTGCTGTTAAAATTGCATCAGAAAATTTTAAAATAGATCCTTCTTTTAAAACATATATAAATTATTGGTTTAGACATATTCTTGAATATTTTTGGCCCTTTTATCCAGGAATATTAATTGCTTCTTGTGTCTTAAATATCCCAATTATAAAACTTATTCTTCATCTTTTCCCCCTTTCCATAATTTCCCTTTTATCAGGACTTATATTTACACTCCCTTTTTTAAAAGAGGAAAAAGGAAAAGAAAAAATTAAATTTAATTTTAAAAATCTTATTGTTCTTTTACCAATTATACTAATCATAATTTTGACAACTTTAAGAGTTAATTTCATTGTTTCACTTATTTCAGGAACAATCTTAACAATAATTATAACAAAAACAAATTTAAAGGAAATTCCAAAAATATTTTACAAATCCTTAAATCCAACAATTATATTTCTTGTAATATTCATAATGATATATAGAGAAATAATAATAAGTGTTTCAATATTTGAAAGAATACAAGAGGAAATTCTTTTACCAGAATTTGCAAATTATATAATAATTGTTTTTATTGCCTTTATAATGGGATTTTTAACAGGAATAAATCAAATTTATGCAGGTGTCGCATTTCCAATGCTTGCTTCATACTTTAAAGGAAATGTAGATTATGCTTGGACTGTCCTTGTATATACATTTGGATTTTTAGGTGTTCTTTTAACACCAATCCATCTATGCCTTTCATTAACAAAAGAATATTTTAAAGGGGAATGGAAGGAAATATATAAAAAATTATTGCCAACTTCATTAATTCCAGTTTTATCTTCAATTATCTATTTTTTTATTTTAAAAAAATTTTAAAAGGAAAATTAAAAATTTTATTGAAAAAACCATTGAACTAATATCTGCAACATTTTTAAAGGAAATATCATAAGCAGGTCCATGAATTGGAGATACTCTTAAAAAGGGTAGACCCATTGTTAAATTGCACCCTTTTCCCTTTGAAATAATTTTAAAGGGAATAAGGCCTTGGTCATGATAAATTGCAAATATAAAATCAAAATTTTTATAAAATTTTTTTAAAAAAAAGGAATCAGAAGGATAAATTCCCTTTATAAAATCAAATTTCTTTAAAATTTTCTCTAAAATCTTTTCCTCCTCCCCATTTTCCCCTTTATGGGGATTTAAAGATAAAAAGGCAATTTCTGGTAATTTTTTATAAAATCTCTTATAAAAATTTAAAAGAACATTTATTTTTTTAATTATAAAATCTTCTTTTATATATTTATGAACATCTTTTAAGGGAATATGTGTTGTCAAAAGGGCAACTTTAATTTGGTTTGATATAAAGCTCATTAAAACTTCATCTTCAGAAATTCCAAATTCCTTAGCAAGAAATTCAGTATGCCCTTTAAATTCTATTCCATTTAATTCAATCCCTTTTTTGCTTAAAGGAGAAGTTATTAAAGCAGATATTTCCTCATTTTTAATATCATTAATTGCACACATTAATGATTCATAAGCATATCTTCCACCTTCTTTTGATGGATGAAATTTAGGCATCTCTTTTATTTTATAAACATCTTTTATTAAAACATTAAAAGGAAATTTAATTTTTAAATTTTTTGAAATTTTTTCAAAAAAAATTGAATCACCATAAATTATGAATTTTAAATTATTTTTTTCAAAAAATTTTAAGGATTTTAATATTATTTCCGGTCCTATTCCAAAAGGATCTCCTGAAGTTATTCCTATCTTAAATAATTTCCCTTCTTTCATCCATTAAAATTTCAAAGTAATTTTTCCTTTCCTTTCTTGGAATACTTCCCTTTGAAGGAATTTTTAAAACCCTTATTTTTATTTTTCTTAATGGAAAATCAAGAAAAATTTCATCATTTTCCCTTATTATTTTATTTCCTTTAATTTTTTTCCCATTCAAAAAAACATAACCCTTTTCACATGCCTTTTTACTCAATGTTCTTGAAGGAATGAGCCCTGTTAAAGCCAAAAATTTATCAATCCTCAAATCCCTTTATTTCAACATAAATTTTTTCCCTTATCTTAGAAGTTACCTTATCAATTTCCCTTTTTAATTTTCTTTGAATTATTAAATTCCTCAAATCATTTTGAATTTCCTCAAATGATGGCTTACCACCCTTTTGATATTTTTCAAGTTTAAAAATATGATAACCTAAATTACCCAAGATGGGTTCAGATATTTCTTTTTCCTTAAGTTTTTTTAAAATCCCCTTTATCTTTTCATCCATTCCTTCTAATGGGATAAATCCAAGATTTCCGCCTTCATTTTTTGAAATTAAATCATCTGAATATTTTAAAACTGCTTTTTCAAATCCTTCTTTTATTGCATATTCTTTTGCCTCTTTCGCCCTTTTAAATGCATTTATTGAATCTTCTCTATCAGGAATTGCACCTATAACAATTTGAGCAATTTTAACTTCCTCTTCTTTTTTATCAAGAACCTTAAAAATATAATATCCATAATCACCCTGTATTGGCTCTGTAAATTCACCTTTTTTTAAAGAAAAAATTTTATCTTCTATTTCTGGTGGTAAAATCCCTTTTTTTATAAATCCAACTTCTCCTCCAAATCTTGCACTTTCCCTATCATCAGAATATTTAAGAGCAAGATATGAAAAATCAGAACCCCCTTTTAATTTATTATAAATCTCTTCACATTTAATTTTTGCCTCTTTCATTTTTTCCTTCTTTGGTAAAATTCTTATGAGAATATGAGAAAGATAAAAACCTTCTTCTTTTTCAGGAATAGAATCCTTTTTTTCTTCATAAAAATTTTTAACTTCTTCAGGGGATATAATTATTTTTGGATAAATATACATTGAAATATATTTTTGAATAAAAAGGTTCCTTCTTATATCCTCTTTATATTTTTCCTTAATTTTTTCAATTGTAAGTCCTTCCCTTTCAAGCTCCTTATAAAAATTTTCTTCTCCAACCTGATTTTTAAATTCCTCTATTTTATCATTTATTTCCTTTTCAACTTCCTCATCCTTTACCTCTATTAAAGTATCCTTTTTTGCTTCAATATATAAAAGTTTTTCCTTTATCATCTCATTGAGAATTTCCTCTTTTATTTTATCAGGGGGAAAAGGAAGATTTTCACCAAATTGAAGTTTATAAAAGGTTAAAACCTCTTCAACATCGGAAAGCAAAATAACTTCATCACCAACAATTGCAACTATTTTATCCTTATATTCTGAAAAAAGTAAAAATGGGAAAATTAAAAATAAAAATTTTTTCATAATTTAATATTAAAGTCAAGAAAAATTAAGTTGCAAATCAAATTTAAAATTTGATATAATTTAAATTTTGGAGGGGTGCCCGAGCAAGGTTTAAGGGGTCCCGCTCGAAACGGGATATTCCCTTAAAAAGGGAATCGTGGGTTCAAATCCCACCCCCTCCGTTTATTTTATAATTATCTTAGA
>CAZUSI010000103.1:0-1183 GCA_964623395.1 uncultured bacterium
ATGCCAAAAGTAATTGTTTCACATCCTGGTCGGCAACATTCCCATCAAATTGTTTATGCATTAGAAGAGGGAAATTTACTTTTAAAATATTTTACAGGATTTTTCTATAAACCAAATAAATTTCCCTATAATTTTTTAAAAAAAATAAAAAAATTTGAAAATGAATTTAAAAAAAGATATTTTGAAAAAATAAATCCAGAATTTGTTATCCAAAATCCAATTTTTGAGATAAAACATAGATTTATTTTAAAAACAAAGGAGAAAGATTTAAAAATAGGAATTGAATTTGATAGATGGGTTTCAAAAAAAATTAAAAATATGGATTTTGATGCTTTTATAGGGTATGAACTTTCCTCTTATGAAAGTTTTAAAGTATGCAAAGAAAGAAATAAAATATGTATTTATGATTTGCCAATTGTTTCCTACAATTTTCAAAGAGAAATTTTTGAAAGATATAATAAAAGATATGATGAAAGGAAAATTGAAATAAAAGATAAAGAATTAAAGCTCGCCGATTATATATTTGTTCCATCAGAAATTGTTAAGAAAAGTTTAATTTATTTGGGTATTGATGAGAAAAAAATTATAAAAATTCCTTATGGTGTTGATATTTCAAAATTTTCTCCAAAAAAAGAATATAAGAAAGATAAAACTTTAAAAATTATTTTTGTGGGAACAATAACATGGCGTAAAGGGATTGAAATTCTTTTAAAGGCAATAAAAGAATTAAAAAAAATTATAAATGTTGAATTGAATTTGGTTGGTAAAATAGTAGATTATGAAATTTTAAAAGAATATAAAGGTTTATACAATTATCATTCTTTTATTCCCCATGAAAAATTAAAGGATTTTTATAAAGAAAATGACATTTTTGTTTTCCCATCTTTAATTGAGGGATTTGCTCAAGTTGTCCCTGAAGCAATGGCATCTGGTTTGCCTGTTATAGTTTCAGATAGAGCAGGTTCAAATGATATTGTTAGAGATGGAATTGACGGATTTGTAATCCCTTCAGAAGATATTGATGCATTGAAACAAAAAATAATTTATTTTTATAATAATAGAGAAAAAATTGAGGAAATGGGAAAAAATGCATCTTTAAATGTAAAAAATTATACATGGGAAAAATACAGGGAAAATGTAAGGAATGCAATATATAAAATCTTAGGGGGTTAAGATGGGAATT
>CAZUSI010000103.1:1283-3737 GCA_964623395.1 uncultured bacterium
ATGGGAATTTTAAAACAATTTTTTTCTTTAAAATATTTTCTTTTTTTAATTTCTTTTCTTTCTTTTTTCATTTTTACAGTTCATTGGAAAAAATCAATAGTATTTTTACTTTATTTCATTTTAATAGAAGGTGCATTAAGAAAATGGTTTTTACCATCCCTTCAAAAAGAAATATTTGCCTTTAAATTTTTAATTTTATTAGGAATTTATTTTGGCTTTTTAAGGGATAAAAAATTAAAGGGTGAAGAAATTTTACCACCTTCCCCATTGAATTTTATTTTAACAATTTATTTTCTTTATGGTTTATTTCAAATATTCAATCCAAATATTAAAAATCTTTTAATAGGTTTAATAGGTTTTTTTGTTGAATTTTCACCAGTTTTTCTAATATATTTAACAAAGGAAATTTTTGATAATGAGGAAAAAATTTATAAATTTATTAAAAATTATGCATTTTTCTCATTACCTTTAATAATTGTTGGATTTATTCAGTATAATCTTCCTCCAAATCATCCTTTAAACTATTATGCCCATAATGTTCCTGCTGATGCACTTGTAGGTGTTTCTGTAAGACCTTCTTCAACATTCCCTTACATTTCAGGATATGCAATATACCTTCATTTAATTTCAGTTTTACTAATTTATATTTTAACAATTTTAGATCTAAAAATTTTTGAAAATATATATTTTTTAATAGTTTTCATCCTTTTAAATTTAAGTATATTTTTAACAGGTTCAAGGGGTCTTTTTGGTTATGTTTTATTTACCTATATAGTTTATTCTTTTATTTTAATAAAAGAAAAAAAATTGAGGGAAAAAACAATTAAATTTATTCTTCCAATTATTTTTTCAACTTCCTTACTATTTTTCACTCCTTTTGGGAAAAAAGTATATAATAATTTTCTTGCAAGAGCAACAGGTAAAGGTTATGAAGATGTTAAAAGAAGGATAAAAATAGCATATATAGAACCCTTTGGTTTTGCAGAATTTGCATCATTTTTTGGATATGGAACAGGTATGACATATCAAGGTGTAGGATTTTTAAGGGAAGGAGAAGGACTCCTTATGCCAAAAAGTTTTGAGCAAGAACTTGGAAGAATTACACTTGAATATGGAATTTTCGGTCTATTTTTAACATTTTTTTTAAGAATAATTATAATTCTTTTATTTTTAAAAATTTTTCTTACTATAAAAGATTACAAATTAAAATACCTTTCACTTTTAATTCTACTATATCTTTTCCCTGCCTCAATTTTCCTTGACAATGTAAATTTTCAAACAATAAGAGGCATTTATTTTTATTTTTTTTCAGGATTTTTATTTTTATTTGAAAAACTTGAAAGATGAAGATACTTTGTGTTAGTCCAAGTTATTATCCTGCCTTTAAATTTGGAGGTCCAATATATTCTGTTCACATTTTAAACAAGGCACTTTATAAAAAGGGAATTGATGTTAGTGTATATACTACGAATGCAGGATTAGAAAATGTTTCTACAAATGAGGAAATTATAGTTGATGGAATTAAAGTTATTTATTTTGAATTTACAAAGTTTTTTGAATTTTTTAATCCAACTGGATGGCAATTTTCATTACCCTTAAAAAATGCTTTAAAAAATAACATTAAAAAATTTGATTTAATTTATATTGTTTCTACATGGAATTTCCCTGTTTTTATTGCCTCCTATTTTTCTGAAAAATATAAAAAGCCCTACATTATTTCTCCAAGAGGTCATCTTTATAAAGATGTTTTAAAGAAAAAATTTTTTAAAAAAATCCCCTATTATCACATTTTTTTAAAAAGATATTTAAATAGGGCATTTATTCATTATACAAGTTATGATGAAGCATTAAATTGCCATTCCCTTTTAAAATTAAAAAGCAAATATTTTGTTATTCCAAATGGCATTGAACTTGATGAATTTGAAAAAATAAAAAAAATAGAAAAGGAAGATAAAAAAACAATTTTATTTTTAGGAAGAATAAGTTGGAAAAAAGGACTTGATATTTTAATAAGTGCTTATGCAAAAATTTTAAAAGAAAGAAATGATTTACATTTACTTATTGTTGGAAATGATGAAGAAGGTTTTTTAGAAAAAGTTAAAGGGTGGGTAAAAAATTATGGAATTTTAAAGGATGTTACATTTAAGGGAATGGTAACAGGGGAAGAAAAATTAAAGATTTATTCAAAAAGTGATATTTTTGTTTTACCTTCCTATTCTGAAAATTTTGGTATGAGTGTTATTGAAGCAATGGCTTGTGGGGTACCTATTATAATTTCAAATAAAGTTGGAATTTATAAAGAAGTTGAAGAAAATAGGGCAGGAATTGTTGTTGAAACAAATGCCGAGAGTTTATATAAAGGAATGAAAAATTTGCTTGATGATGAAAATTTAAGAAAGAAATGTATTGAAAATGCTTATAAAATGGTGAAAAATTATGATATAAATAAAGTAG
>CAZUSI010000104.1:0-3557 GCA_964623395.1 uncultured bacterium
CTTTGCCGGGGTAGCTCAGTCGGTAGAGCACTGGACTGAAAATCCAGGTGTCCCCGGTTCGATTCCGGGCCCCGGCATTTTTCATATAAGCCGGGGTAGCTCAAAGGTTAGAGCAGCCGCTTCGTAAGTGGCAGGTTGCAGGTTCGAATCCTGTCCCCGGCTAAAATAAAAAATTGAAAAAACTTTTCTTTACAATTTCTGGATTAAGAGGAATAATTGGAGAAAGTTTTACCCCTGAAATTGTTCTTAAAATAAGTGCCCATTTTGGAAATTTAATGAATAATGGAGAAATAGTTGTTGGACAAGATACAAGAAAATCAAGTGAGATGATAAAACTTTCTGTAATTTCAGGACTTCTATCAGTAGGATGTGATGTTATTGATATTGGAATTGTTCCAACTCCAACAATCCTTTTTACTGTTCGTGAAAAAAAGGCAAATGGAGGAATAGGAGTTACTGCAAGTCATAATCCACCAGAATGGAATGCATTAAAATTTATTGGAAATGATGGAACATTTTTAAATGAAAGGGAAATAGAAATTTTAAAGGAAAAATTGAATAAAAGACCAAAATATAAGAAAAGTGAAGAAATTAAAAAACTATTAAAGGAAGAATATATTGAAAAGCATATTGAAAGAATAATTGATGATGAAATTTTTAAAAGTGAAAAAAAATTTAAGGTTGGGATAGATGGTGCAAATGGGGCTGCTTCATTTGCAGTTCCTTTATTATGTGAAAGGTTTGGATCTTGTGTTTTTAAAATAAATTGTGATAAATTTGGAGAATTTGAAAGGGAACCTGAACCAACAAAGGAAAATTTAAATTCCTTAAGGGAACTTGTTAAAAACGAAAATCTTGATATTGGATTTGCAACTGATGCAGATGGCGATAGAGTTGTAATTGTTTTAAAGGGAGGGGAAATTTTATCAGAAGAATATACATTACCACTTTTTATAAATTATATGCTTTCAAAAATAAAAGATAAAAAACCCATCATTACAAATTATTCAACTTCAAGAATGGTTGATGAAGTTGCAAAAAAATTTAAAGTTGAAGTTAAAAGAACAAAAGTTGGGGAATCATTTGTTGTTGAAAAGATGAAGGAGGAAAAAAGTATTCTTGGTGGAGAAGGTAATGGGGGTGTTATATATAGAAATATAAATTTTACAAGGGATGCACTTGTTGGAATTGCAGGTATTCTTTCTCTATTAAAGGAAGTTAAAGATTCAAGAGAATTCAAAAATTTAGTTCCAAATTTTTATATGAAGAAAATTAAAATTCCTTACAAGAAAATTAATTTTGATAAATTCATTGATAAATTTGAAGCAAAAGAAATTATAAAAGAAGATGGTCTTTTATTTAATTTTGATGATGGATTTTTGCATATTAGGAAATCAAATACAGAACCAATAATAAGAATTATAGGTGAATTTAAAGAGGAAAAAAGATTAAAGGAAATTTTTGAAAAGGTTAAGAAATTAATATGAATTTAGCAAGAAAATATAGACCAAAGAAATTTTCAGAAGTTGTTGGACAAAATGTGGTAACAAGGGTTTTAAAAAATGCAATTGAAACTGGTAAAATAGGAAATGATATAACTGCCCTTCTTTTTTCAGGACAAAGGGGAACAGGTAAAACAACACTTGCAAGAATTGTTGCAAAATCCTTAAATTGTGAAAAAGGTATAACTTGTGAGCCATGCAATATATGTGAAAACTGCATTTTAATTTCTGAAGGTAAAAATATGGATGTTCTTGAAATAGATGGCGCTTCAAATAGAGGTATAGACGAGATAAGAATTTTAAGGGAAAATGTTAAACTTGTTCCTGTAAAATCAAGATATAAAGTTGTAATAATTGATGAAGTTCATATGTTAACCTCTGAAGCCTTTAATGCTCTTTTAAAAACACTTGAAGAACCACCACAAAATGTCGTATTTATATTTGCAACAACTGAAAAACAAAGGGTTCCTGATACAATAATATCAAGAACACTTTCCTTTGAACTTTTACCTATTAAAAAAGAAGAGATAGTAAAAAGGCTTAAAGAGATTGCAAATATTGAAAAAATAAATATTGAAGATAGGGCTATTGAAAGAATTGCGGAAGCATGTGAAGGAAGTTTGAGGGATGCAATAACACTTTTAGAAAAGGCATACATATATAGTCCTGAAAGGGTTACCTTAAAAGATGTTAATGAAATAATAGGATATATAGAAGAAGAGATATATAGAGATATATGGAATGAAATAATAAAAGGCAATTTTCCAGGGGCTCTTTCTTATGTTAATAAAGTTTTTGAAATGGGAATACAAGAGATAAATTTTATTAGGGGATTGGAGGAATATTTGAACAATTTTTTAAAGGAACATATTTTGGAAGGTAAAAGTTTTCCTTCAAATTTAAAGGAAATTGATATAATAAGGATGATAAAAATACTTTTAGATGCAGAAGGGGTTTTAAGATGGGTTTCAAATCCAAGAATTTATATTGAATTTTTAATTTCAAAAATGTGTTATTTACCAAGAAGTTTAGATGTTGAAAAAATAGTTAAAGGAGTTTCTTTAAAAGAAGAATATGTTTTTGAAAAAATTCCTGAAGAAAAAGAAAAGGATAAGTGGGAAATATTTGTTGAAAAAATTAAGGAAATAAATGGAGTTCTTTATCTTAGTTTAAAGGGGATTAAACCGGAAATAAAGGAAAATGAAATTTCAATAGAAATAGGAAGAAATTTGTATGAAATTTTTGAAGCAAAAAGAAAAATTTTAGAAGAAAAAATAAAGGAAATTTATGGAGAAAATTTTAAATTTAATTTCTTTTTGAAAAAAGAAGAAATTAAAAAATCTGAAATAAGAGAAGCTATGGAAAAAACCTTCAATCTTGAACTTTTTGCAAGTGATGAAAGTAAGAGTTAAAAAAGTTGAAGGTCTTAAACTTGTTGGTGAATCTTATTCAGGTCATAGTGTAGTTATTGATACAAAAAAAGATGTTGGTGGAAGTGGTACAGCACCTTCTCCAATGGAATATTTACTTATTGCTCTTGGTGGTTGCACATTGATGGATGTAATTTCAATTTTAAAAAAGATGGGTGTAAAATATGATGAAATTGAGATAGAGGTTGAAGGCAAAAGGAAAGAAGAACATCCAAAATATTTTGAAGAAGTAAATTTGAATTATATAATAAAAGGGGAAAATGTTGATATTGAAAAAGTTAAAAGAGCAATTGATCTTTCTCTTGAAAAATACTGTTCTGTTTCCAACAATTTGAAACCAAAAACAAAAATAAATTACAATATAGAAATAAAAAAGGAGGAAAAATGAGGGAAACAATAATTTTTTTAGGAATATGGTTTATTTTTGTATTACTTTCTTTAATATTTCTTTCAAAAAGAATTGCATTTTTATCAATGGTTCCAATTTTTTGTGCAATAATCTCTTATTTTACATCAAATAAAATATTTCTCCTTTCTTCCTTTTTAATTTTATTTTTAATTTATTTTTTGGTTTCAAAATCTTTAATTAAAGGAGAAAATTTATGAAAATAGAAAAAATTTTATG
>CAZUSI010000105.1:0-3452 GCA_964623395.1 uncultured bacterium
TTTATTATAATAATAATCTAAAAAAGGAGGAAAAATGAAAATTGCTCCAATTGAGATAAGAAATGCAGAATTTCCTAAAATATTCAGAGGGTTTGACCCTGAAAGAGTGAGAAGTTTTCTTGAAACAATTGCTGATCAGATGGAAGAACTTATAAAGGAAAACATTTCCTTATCCGAAAGAATTAAAGAACTTGATACAAAAATTGAAGATTATAGGAGAATGGAAAACATTATGAAGGAAGCACTTCTTACAGCACAAAAAGGAGCAGAAGAATTAAAAAGAAATGCCGAAAAAGAGGCTGAACTTTTAATAAGAAATGCAAAAATAGAAGCAGAAAAAATTCTTGATGAAACGAAAGAAGAATTAAAAAAATTAAGACAAGAAGTTGAAGAAATAAAGGCAAGGAAAAAATCCCTTTTGCTTGAATTCAAAACAATAATTGAAACACAGAAAAAATGGATTGATGCAATGCTTGAGAGAGAACAATGAAATTTGAAAAAATATCAAAAATAGTTAATTTTTTAAAATCAAAAGAAATTGATAATATACACATTGGAATTATTCTTGGAAGCGGAATGAAAAATTTAACAGAGAATTTTGAAATTAAAAAAGAAATTCCATATTCTGAAATCCAAAATTTCCCTTTATCTACAAGCCCTGGCCATGAAGGAAAAATTAAATTTTCTTCTATTTCAAATAAAAATGTTTTATTTTTTTGCGGAAGATTTCACTATTATGAAGGACATAGTATGGAAAATATTGCTTTACCTATTTATTTAATAAAATTTCTTGGAGGAAAAATTTTAGTAACAACAAATGCAGCAGGTGGTTTAAATCCACTTTTTTCTCCGGGTGATATCATGAGAATTACTGATCATATAAATCTATTTCCTGAAAATCCTTTAAGAGGAATAGATGATGAAAAAAAATTTGTTTCAATGATAGATGCTTATGATTCTGAGATTGGTTCTTTACTTGATAAAATAGCAGAAGAAGAAGGAATTGATTTAAAAAAAGGAGTTTATGTTGGCTGGCAAGGTCCGAGTTTGGAAACAAAAGCAGAATATAAATTTTTGAGAATAATTGGAGGTGATGCAGTTGGAATGTCAACAATTCCTGAAGTGATTGTTGCAAGATACCTTGGTTTAAAAGTTCTTGGAATTTCAATAATTACAAATATGGGAATAGGAGAGATAACCCCTCATTCTCCTTCTGATATAATTAAAATTGCTGAAAACTCCTCAAAAATTTTAGGGAAATTAATTTTAAAATGGATAGAAAAAATTTAATATTTATTCTTTTAATTTTTTTAAATTTTTGTAAAGAGGATAAATTGAAAAAAGCAGAAAGATTTTTAAAAGAAGGTAAAATAGAAGAAGCACAATATCTTGTTCTTGATTATTTAAAGAAAAATGAGAGGAACCAAAAAGCTTTACTTTTACTTGCAGATATATATCTTGTAAATGGCGAATACTACAAATCTTTAACTATTTTAAAGAAAATAACAGAAAGAGAAATTTACAAAGAAAAAATTTTAGAAAATGCAAAATATATTTTTGAGAAAACAAAAAATTCTGCAAAAGAAATTGCCCTTGAGTCTGCTGAAATTATCCTTATATTATCCCCTGATTATTATGAAAGGGAATTTTATATTTATTTGGGGAAAATTTATTCAGAAAAAGGAAAATTTTTGGAAGCAAAAAAAATTTTTAAAAAAATCTGGGAAAAAGAAAAGGATTATGAGAGTCTTTTAAATCTTTTAAATTTACTTTATGAAAAAGGAGAATATCTTGAAATTATTAAAGAAGAAATACCTGAAAAATATTTAAGGGATGAAAGAATAAATTTTATAATTGGAAATTCATTATTTGAAATTTCAAAAATTTATTATGCAGAAGAAAAAATAGATTCTGCATTAATTTTTATTGATAAATTCTTAGAAATTAAATCCCCTCCTTTAAAAGTTGCAGAAGCCTATTATATTAAGGGAGAAATATTACTTTCAAAAGGTGACACAGTTTCAGCAATTGAAAATTTTTATAATGTTCTAAAAGAAAATCCTGCAAAGGAAACTGGTTTACCTAAAAAAGTTAAAGAAAGATTAAAGGAGTTAAAAAAATGAAAGAAATAGATATAAGGGATGCTTCAAAATATTTAGGTGAAAAGGTTAAAATAAAGGGATGGCTTTATAACAAGAGGTCATCGGGAAAAATTCATTTTTTAATAATAAGGGATGGAACAGGTTATATACAAGCTATAGTTGAGAAAAACAAGGTAAGGGAAGAGATTTTTGAGCTTTATGACAAAATTTCTCTTGAAACTTCTCTTGAAATACTTGGGAAAATAAGAAAGGATGAGCGTTCACCTTTTTTGTATGAGATGGATGTAGAAGACATAAAAATTTACTATATTACAAATGACTATCCAATTACAAAAAAGGAGCATGGTATCGGCTTTTTACTTCCTCTAAGGCACCTCTGGTTGCGTTCAAGAAAACAATGGGCATTAATGAGAATAAGACATACTGTTATAAGAGCAATAAGAGATTTCTTTGATGAAAGAGGATTTATTTTAATAGATGCTCCAATTCTAACACCTTCTGCATGTGAGGGAACAACAACACTTTTTGAAACTGATTATTTTGGTGAAAAGGCATATCTTTCCCAATCAGGACAACTTTACATGGAAGCAGCATGTATGGCTTTTAAAAAAGTTTATTGCTTTGGACCAACTTTTAGGGCAGAAAAAAGTAAAACAAGGAGACACTTGATAGAATTCTGGATGGTGGAGCCAGAAATTGCATTTGCAACTTTAAACGATATAATGGATTTAAGTGAAGAATTCGTTGTTTATATAGTTGAAAGAGTTTTAGAAGAAAGAAAGGAAGAGTTAAAAATACTTGAAAGGGATATATCAAAACTTCAAAATATTAAAAGACCTTTTTATAAAATTTCATATACTGAAGCAGTTGAATTTCTGCATAAAAATGGTTTTCCTGATTTTAGATGGGGAGAGGATTTCGGTGCTCCTCATGAAGTTAAAATTTCTGAAAATTATGATAGACCTGTTATTGTTCATAGATATCCAAAAGAGGCAAAAGCCTTTTATATGAAAGAAGACCCTGAAAATCCAAAAGTAGTTTTATGTATGGATATGCTTGCTCCTGAAGGTTATGGAGAAATAATAGGGGGAAGTGAAAGAGAAGATGATTACGATAAACTTTTAAAAAGGATGCAGGAACTAAACATGCCAATTGAGGATTATAAATGGTATCTTGATTTAAGAAAATATGGTTCTGTTCCACATTCAGGATTTGGTCTTGGTCTTGAAAGAACAATTCAATGGATTAGCGGATTACACCATATAAGGGAAACAATTCCATTTCCAAGAATGCTTGAAAAAATTTACCCTTGATTTTTTTAAAATTTTAGTTTATAATTTAATTATGAAA
>CAZUSI010000106.1:0-3099 GCA_964623395.1 uncultured bacterium
TAACAATTTCAGTTCCAGAAGAGCTTATAGATTTAGCAAAATCTCAAGGATATTCAACTCGTGGAATAATAGAATTAGCAAAATATTATAAAGAAAGAGAGAAAGAGAAAGAAGAAGTTAAAGAAAAGAAAGAAGAAGTTATTGAAGAAAAACCAAAGATTAAAGAATATGAAAAAGCAGAAAAAATAATAAAAGGAGAAGAGAAGGGTTCTATTGAAATTACAGATAGTTTATTATTTGAAATTTCAAAAAAGCATGATACAAATTATTTAAGAAATATTTTAAATAATTATGAATATGAAATAAAATTAGAAAATCCAAATGTATTCATAAATAAAGAAGCATATAATAAAATAAATAAATTATTGGAAAAAGAAAGCTTTGCTATTATTGGAAAGAATTGCAATATCGTTTTAGAAAATGTATTAAAAGAAAGAGAAATTTTCTATACTTCAGCAAATTGTAAATATGGGGTAGAAGGATTTAAAGAAATTTTCTCACCAGATGTTTCATCAAAAATTAAGAATATTGATGAGGCAATAAATTCAATTCCTTTATTATCAAATTATGGATCTAAAAATATAGTATTGTATAATATAGATTATTTAAGTGAAAATGAAATTAATAGAATAATAAGAGCATTTAATAGAATTCCAGAAATAAAATTAATAATTACTTCTGAAACAAAAGAAATTCCAGATATTGAAAATATTTATGCTAATGAATTGAAAGATGAAGAATGCAAATGGATAATATTTGCTAAAGCATTACAAAAAGGAATAATTTTAAAAGAAGAAGTAGAGAATAAAATTTTAGAATATTCAAAAGAATTTTCAAATAGAATTGATATAATAAATGAAATAATTAATAATATAACTTTAGGAACATTAGAAGAAGTAAATAATATTATTTCTGAAATTGAGAAAAGGAAAGAAGAAGAAATAATAAAAAGCTTTAATCCAATTGAGAAGCAAGTATATGAATGGTTATTGAAAAATAAATTGGCAAGTGAAGAAGAACTACAAGATTATTTCTTTTCATTATATTCTTCTCAAGGAACATCTAAATCAAGAATGTATAAAGCTTACAATGAATTTTGGGAAAAATTATACAAGCTTGGATTTAAAGAGAAAATTGTAAAATCAAAATTGCTTGAAGCATTAAAGTGATTAATATGATAAATGTAAATAGAATAATTGAAAAACAAAAATATTTAATTCCAATATTTTTATCAAGTGGAATATTTTCAATAGTATTATTCCTCTTTATTGCAGTTTTTATTTTAACATTTATGATTATTCTTAATATTCTTTTTCTTATTTTCTTTATTTTTATTAGAAGAAGCTTAAGATTTTCTTTAATAAAATTTCCATTTAAATTAGTAAAATTTGGATTTTCTATTCCAAAGAAATGGACAATTGCTTTAGGAGAAGAGAAAGAGTTAGCAGAAAAATCTATTGAACATCAAGAGTTGGCTAAAGGGAGGATATTTGAAGGAAAAATAAAAATTGGATATTCTCCTTCAATCCATTTCTTCTTTAATCATTTTAAAACTTGCGGAATTTCTAAGAAAACAATTGAAGAAGGATTATTAATTGCTGGAGATAATGCAGAAAAAATTGCTGGAATTATTATAAAAAATTTAGATAAATGCTTAATTATTGGAAGAGGAAAATTACCAAAATTAGAAAATAAAAAAATTAGATATATTCAATTTGGAAAAGAACATGCATTCAATCCATTTGAATATAATGGAAATGTAAAGAAATGGGCAGATGGATTAAGCATTGCAATTTCAAATAGTGCTATTCTTGATATAGATGATGCAAATATGTTAGCAAATTATTTCATTTATTCAAAATCAATTAATCCTATAAGTTTTAAAACATTAGATTGGATTGAAGAGATTGATGATTATGTTGGAATATATAGAAGCCATCCAATAAAAGCTTCTCTTAGAAATTTGCTATTAGGATTAGATGCAGTATCTGGAAGAGGAGATATAACAATTGATAATTTATTAAAAGAAATAAATGAATATGATATTGTTTATTTAGATTTAAGCAATTTAGATGAGAAAGCATACAATTTTATTTCATCATTTTTATTATTAGCATTAGAGAATATTAATTCTACTCTTGTAATTTATGATTTTAATTTAATTACTCCTTCTGAAAGGCTTTATGGAGCAAAAACAAGAATGATTTTAAGAAGAATAATTGATGAAGCAAAAAAGAGAAAGAATACTATATTTATTTCAAAATCTCCAATGGTTTCTTCAATTGTTTATTCTGCAATAAAGAATATTATAATTACAAGTGGTTTAGATATTGATAGCATAAGAATATTGAATAATATTATTGGAATAAAAGAAGGAATATTATCTAATCTTCATGAGCAAGAAGCAATTGCAAAAATTGAAAATGAAAAAATGGTTTTCATTTATAATCCAATTGAAGAATATGAATTTATTCCTGAAATAAAAGAAAAGAAAGAAGAAATTAAAGAAGAGAAAAAGTATAAACCAATTCCATTAGAAATAATGAAAACTACTTTATATAAAGAATTCAAAGAAGAATGCTATAATGCTTATGATATTTTGCTTTTCATTTCATTTATGAAGCAAACAACAAAAGAAGAATTGAAAAATCAATTTAAAGGATTAGAAGAAATAATAAATAAATTAATAAATTTAGCATATATTCAAGAAGGAATAGCATATTTAAATTTAACTCCTAAAGGAGAATATTCAATAAAAGAATTTGAGAAATATGCTAAAGAAGTAAAAGAAGTAGAAGAAATAGAAGAAGAGAAACCTTCATTACAACCAACAATAAAAACTTTTGAAGAAGAAAAGCCAATATTAGATGAAAAATTATCAGGAGCATTAGAAAGAGCAGAAGAATATTTAACTCTTGGAAATATAAAAAAATGCATTAATATTTGCTATTTGTTTATTTATAGATCATTAAAATTATTATCTAAAAAAGAAAAAGCTACTATTGAAGAAATTGTAAAAGATTTAAGATTGAAAGGATATTCAATTGATAGTAGTGAATTATTAAAAATTAAAGGAATTTTCATTAGAGCAAGGAAAGG
>CAZUSI010000107.1:0-3000 GCA_964623395.1 uncultured bacterium
CATTTGTATTTATTGGAATGATTTTCTTTAATATTTCAATTTCATATTCAACATTCTGCTTCATTTTTTCATAAAATCATTTAATAAATAATTTATAAAGCTTATTATTCGAAAGAGTATCTAAAAAATTCAGAATCATACTAATTTTTATATATAAAGGCAAGATGGAGTCCATAATTAATGATACTAAAGAATTATTAAATGCTTTAAATGAGATTATAATTAAGCCAATTAATGGGTCTAAAAGAGGAAGAAAGCTAAAGCATGGATTAAGAGAATATCTTAAAATATTAATTATTATTGGTTTACTCTATACATTTAAAACTCACAAGTAAGTAAAACAATTTATGTTCCAAAAGATTTTCCAACAATACAAGATGCTATAAATAATGCAATTCCTGGAACAACAATAATCATAAACAACGACATTATATAATAACATCTATTACTTCACTACTAAACTACAACAATAACTTCAGAAACATCAACTGCTTATACTTCTCCTTCTTATACTGCTATTACTACATCTGAATTTCTAACATTACCAATTAGCCGATGATTTTAATTATAATACTCATAATATTAATGGCTATAGTCATATCCCCATTGTTACTTAAAATAATTAAAAAACATTAAGTAATAAAAATGACATTTATTTTTCATATTTTAAATAAAATTATAAGTAAGTGAGATACTATTACAGATCTGTTATATCTAAAAAACATTAAAGTAAGAGAAAAAAGATTTTATATAATTATAAAATTAATAAATATGTTAATTCTTTAAATAGTGAATTAAAATGAATTCTAAAGAAAGAGTTATTTGTGCAATAGAGCATGAAGAACCAGATAGAATACCTCTTGAAGGAATAGCATGGGGAGAATGGTCATATCCATTTTTAAAAAATGTCCTTATTCCATATTTTAAAACTGAAAATATTGATAATATTCTTGAAAATCTTGGAATTGATTTTAGATCTATAAGTATGGAACCATCAAATGATTTTAAGAAAAAAGCAATTTATGATCCACGTTTTCATTATCCTTGGGGAATTGAAATTGCTCCTGAAACTCTTAAAGATGAATGGGGAGTTATAAGAAAATTAAATATAACAAAAACTCAAAGTAGAATAATATACCATCCTTTAAAAGATAAAAAAGATTTAAATGATTATGAATTTCCAAATCCTGAAGAAGATGGAAGATTTGATGAAGCTGAGAAAATTATAAAAAAATGGAAAAATAAATATGCAATTAGTGCAAGTTGGGGTGGAGATAGCTTTTTTTGTCAATCATGGTATCTTAGAGGATTTAATGAATTTATTAAAGATTTATATTATAATGAAAAATTTGCAAATGAATTATTAGATAAACTTTTAAAAATTTTTTCATATGCTACAAAAAGGCTTATTGAAATTGGTGCAGATATAATATGCATTGCGGATGATATTGCAATGCAAAAAGGAATGATAATATCTCCTATTCTATTTCGCAAATATATAAAACTAAGAATGAAGAAAGTAATAGATATTTGTAAGAAAAAAGGAGTATATGTAGTTTTTCATACAGATGGAAATTGTGAAGAAATAATTCCTGATTTAATTGAAATAGGAATAGATATTCTAAATCCAATACAACCAGAATGTATGGATCCTGCTAGAATAAAAGAATTATATGGAGATAAATTAACTTTAAGTGGGACAATTTCTATACAAAAAACATTACCATATGGAACAATTGAAGATGTGAAGAATGAAGTTATTAAAAGAATAGAAACTTGTGCTTATAATGGAGGCTTCATATTATCTCCTTCAAATCAAGTTTTATTAGATGTAAAGATTGAAAATTTTATAGCTTTATATAAATTTGCTAAAAAATATGGAAAATATCCTATTAAAATTTAAGGCAGAAAAATAGTTAATTAAAAATAAGAAGTAGGGGAAGATAAATTAAATGAATTCAAAAGAAAGAGTTTTATCATCTCTTTTACATGAAGAACCTGATTATGTACCAATTTTTTTCTTAGGCTTTACTCCTCAATGGGTTGAACATTTAATAGGTAGAAGACCTAAAGACTTTATTAAAGATTATTTACCAATTTATAATTATTTTGACTCTGATATAATTGTAGTTGGTCCAGATGTTTTTTATCCTTATGATGTTTATGCTACTAAAGATAAAATAGATGAATGGGGTAGAACTCTTAGAGTTATTGGTAAATATTGTGAATTTGTAGATTATCCAATAAAGAAATATGAAGATATTGATAATTATACTCCGCCTGATCCATACAAACCAGAGAGAATAAAAGACATTATTGAAACAAGAAAAATAGTTAAAGATAATAAAGCTATTATGAGTGTTGTTAATGGTCCATTCGAGCCTGCATGGTCATTAAGAGGATTACAAAATTTCTTAAAGGATATGTATTTAAATCCATCTTTTGTAAATAAATGTTTAGACGTTGTTACAGATTTTGAAATTAAAATAGGTAAATACATTATTGAATCTGGAGTAGATATAATAATGATAGGAGATGATTATGGATGGCAAAATTCTCTTATTATGTCACCTAATCTTTGGAGAAAATTTATTTTACCTAGATTAAAAAGAGTGGTACAAGAATTTAAAAAATATAATATTCCTGTAATTCTTCATTCCGATGGAAATATAAATGCTATTCTTGATGATATTGCTACAATAGGATTAGATGGTCTTAATCCTATTCAATATAGATGTGGTGTTCTTCCAAAAGTTATAAAAGAGAAATACCCACATTTAACTCAAATAGGCACAATCGATATTCAATATACTTTACCATTTGGCAGTAAAGAAGAAATAGAAAATGAAGTTAAGGATATAATTTCAGTAGCAGCTCATAATGGAGGACTTATTATGGGTCCGCAGCATGCTGTTCAACCAGATGTCCCAATAGAAAATATTAAAGTTATGGTTAAAGCTATTAGAAAATATGGTAAATACCCAATAGAAAGAAAATCAT
>CAZUSI010000108.1:0-2973 GCA_964623395.1 uncultured bacterium
TCGAACCTCGACTGTGGGATCCAAAATCCCATGTCCTGCCAGTTAGACGACGCCCCAGTTTTCCAAGCTTTTTGTCCAAAAATTTTTTCCAAATCCAAAATTAAATTCTTCATAAACTCTACTTTCAAAATATGCCCATATTCCTGAACCACTTCCAGCAAGCATAACTTTCTTTGCTCCTTTTGATATCAAAAATTCCTTTATTTTATAGAAAAATGGATAATAATTAAAAACAATCTTTTCAAAATCATTTTCTATTTCATTAAGAAATTTGTCATATTCTTTTTCCTCTAATGCTCTTAAAACATTTTCATATTTTCTTATTTTTTCTTTAATTTTCTCTTTATCTTCAAAAATTTTATCAATTTCTGAATATGCCCATGAAGTGGAAATTTCAAATCCTGGATAAAATATAAAAAAGTTTCCTTTAAAATTAGTATTTATTTCTTCTAAGATTTCTCCTCTTCCTTCACCTTTCATTGTTTTACAATATAAAAAATATGGAACATCACTACCTATACTTTTTGCAATCTCATAAAGTTCTTTTTCCTTTAAATTTATAGAATAAATTTCATTTAACCCTTTTAAGATAGATGCAGCATCTGAAGAACCGCCACCAAACCCCCCGCCTATAGGAATATTTTTCTTTATATATATTTCTGCCCCATAAAATTTATTTTTATATTTTGAAACATTTTCAAGAACTTTAATTGCAATATTTTTATCTCCTTCAGGTCCACCTTCACATTTTATTTTAACAAGTTCAGATTCTCTTATCTCTATTTCATCAAAAATATCTATTGGATGAAAAATTGTTTTAATTTCATGATACCCATCTTCTCTTTTCCCAATTGTCCATATACCAAGATTTATTTTTGCAAATGCTTTTATTTTCATTTTAAGTTTATAATATTAAACTATTTTTTTAAAAAAATCAAATCAGATTTGACTTTTCAAATTAATTTTTTTATAATATTAAACTAAAATTAAAAGGAGGTAAAGCATGTGGGAGCTTTTAATTATAATATCTTTTCTAAATCAAGGGGCTACAAAAATAGAGTATAAGGTTTTTGAAAAATCTATTTCCTACCTTTCTCTTTCCTTTTCAACTTCTTCCCTTGGATATAAGATAAAAAATTATGAGAATGAAAATTTCCTTGAATTTGATTTAAAAGATATAGGTATTACAGAAGAAATAGGTTATCCAGAACTCCCTGTTTTAAGAAAAATTTTCGAAATTCCAATCAATTCAGATATTGATTTTGAAATAACTTATATTAAAGAAGAAAAAATATCCTTAAAGGAGATGAATTTACCAAGGATAAAACCAAGATTACCGCCTATTCCAAAGATAAAGGATGCAAAACAGGAATTTGTAATAAATGAAGAATTCTATTCAAAAGATGAATTTTATCCAAAGGAAAAATTTGAGATTAAAAAGGTTGGTTTTTTAAGAGAGCATGAAATTGCCCAATTTTCCTTTTATCCTGTGAGATATAATCCTTTAAAAAATGAAATAATAGTTATAAAAGAATTGAAGGTGAAAATAAATTTTAAAAATGGTGATTTGAATAAAACAATAAGGGCTTATAAAAAAGATAATTTTGTTTTCAAAGAAATTTTTGAAAAAACTATAATAAATTATGGAATTTTCTATCCACAAACTCCTCCACTTCCAATAGGTCTTTTAATAATAGTTCCTGATGAATGGGAAAGTTATGTGAATTCTTTAAAAATGTGGAAAAAGGAAAAGGGGTATTATGTAAAAATTGCTAAACTTTCTCAAACAGGTTATGATACAACTTCCATAAGAAATTATATAATAAACTTATACAATACATGGGATAAAAATTTAACATTTGTCATTCTTGTTGGAGATGTTAATAAGATCCCATACTTTAGGTCTTCTGAACTTAGTAATCCTATAAATGATTTAAAATATGGGCTTATTGTTGGAAACGATTATTTTCCTGATGTATATGTAGGAAGAATAAGTATTGCAGATATTTCTCAATTGCAAAATGTTATAAACAAAATTTTAAATTATGAAAAGGTTATATGGTCAAGTGGAACTGAATGGGCAAAAAAGGCATTTTTCATAGCATCAGCAGATCCATCTTACCATCAAGTTGCAGAAGGAACACATCTTTATTGTATGCAAATTGTTAGGAAAAATCCCCATAATATGGTAGCAGATTCTGTTTTTGCCTATTATCAATCAAATTCACCTACAATAATTACAAATGCCTTAAATAATGGAAGGTCATTATGCACATATTCAGGGCATGGAATGGAAACAGGATGGAGTGATTATAATGGTCTTAGTTATTACAACTCTGATGTTTACAATTTAATAAATAATGATAAATATCCTCTAATTCAATCCTATGCATGCTTAACAGGTAAATATGATGTTTCTGAATGTTTTATGGAGGCATGGATAAGGGCACCCAATAAAGGAGGAATATGTTCATTTGGTTCATCAGTCACTTCTTATTGGGATGAAGATGATATACTTCAAAGAAGGATTTTTGATGAGCTTTTTGATACAGGATATGTATGGGTTATGGGTGCAATAAATGCAGGGAAAATAGAGCTTTACAATCATTATGGAAATACAGGAATGGTTCACAGGTATTTCCAAATGTATAATCTATTTGGTGACCCTTCTCTTGTCCTTTTTACAAAAGTTCCAATTCAAATGATTGTCAATCATCCATATGCAATTGGAATGGGGAATATAGAAGTTGAAGTAGATGTAAGTGATCAAAATGGATTTATAGAAAATGCACTTGTATGTGCAATGCAAAATGATTCAATCCTTGATACAAAATATACCAATTCACAAGGAAAAGCAATTTTAAATTTAAATATTAATCTTCCTGATACAGTATATTTAACAGTAACTGCTTATAACCATATACCTTATAAAGGATTTATGATTCCTGCTTCTGGTATGCCACAAATTCCAAC
>CAZUSI010000109.1:0-2946 GCA_964623395.1 uncultured bacterium
TTTGCACTAACAGAAATTTTTGAAAAATCTGCATACTTATCAAATAATTCTTTTAATTTTTTTAAAAGGGCAAGCCTATTTTTTCTTAAAGAAATATTTTCTGTCATAACAAAAACATTGTCAAAAAATTTATCAATATAAGGTTTTAAAGAAAAAAGGTAAAATAGTGATTTTTCAAAGTCTTCATTTTCAATACTTTTTATATAATCTTCTTCAATTTCCTTCATTTTATAATACAAATTTTTTTCCTCTTCTTTTTCAAAAATTGATTCATCAACAAAATCAGGTATATTTTCCTCTTCTAATATATTTCTCACCCTTTTTTGTCCTATAACAACAGAAAGAAAAGTTTCCTTATTTTCTTTGTAATATTTATCTAAAAAATATGCTTTTAAATAAACTTTATAAAGGGAATCAGATGATGAAATTGTTGCATCAACAATATCATACCTTATATCCTTTTTTTCTTCAAGATAATTTTCATATCTTTCAAACAAATATTTTTTTATATCTTCCTCATTATTTTTAAAATTATAAATTTCAATCATTTTATTAATCCATTCCTTTAAGGAAAAATTAAATTTAAAATTGATTAAAAGGTCAAAAAAGCCATAAAGAATTTTCTTAAGTCCAAGTGGATCACGAGAAGCAGTTGGTCTATAACCCTTTAAAAAATAACCAATAAATGTATCCCATCTATCAATCATTCCAAGTAGAGCAGATTCTTTTAATTCTGGAAGCAAGTCACGGGGATTTTTTGGTTTTAAAAATTCTCTTAATATTTTAACAACTTTTTCATTTTCCCCTTGAATTTTTGCATATTCAGATGCAACGATTCCCTCCAAAATTGTAAATTCCTTACCATCTTTAATCATTTCTGTTGTTAAATCAGTTCTTGAAAGTATAATAGCCCTATTAATTGCTTCCTTATCCAAATCTTCTGGAATTTCAATACTTTCAAAAAATTTTTTTATTCTTAATACCTTATCATAAACACTACCAAGTTTTTCATCCCAATAAATTTCCTTTAATAAAGGAAATCTTTCTTCAAGCGGAATCTTTAAATCTTCTTTCATATAAAATTCAGCATCTTCAAGTCTTGCAATGAGGACCTTTTCAAAATTCTCTATAACATTTTTTAAATTTTCTTCAGAATTATTAACACATGTAATAAAATAAGGCATTATTTTACCATCTTTATCCCTTATTGCAAAATATCTTTGATGAACTCTCATTGCAGTTATAATAAAATCTTCTGGCATTTTAAGGTATTTTTCAGGAAATTTACCAATTAAAACACCCGGATATTCTAAAAGTCCTGTTAATTCATCAAGTAATTCTTCATCATAAATTAAAAAACCTTTTTTTTCTCTTGCAATTTTTTCTGCCTTTTCAAAAATTATCTTTTTCCTTTCTTCAAAATCAGGGAAAACAAGGTTTTCCTTCAAAATTTTTTCATAATCATCTTCATCCTTTATTTTTATCCATTTATCTCCCAATGCTCTATTACCTTTTGTTTTATTACCCGATTTAATTCCATCCAGTTCAAAATTTAAAACTTTTCCATCAAATAAGCATAAGATCCATCTTATTCTTCTTGGGAAAAGAAAAGATTTTCCAAAATTCATCATAAGTGGAAATTTCAAAGATTTTATAAATTCTCCTAATTTTAAAATTAAAATTTCTTTTACCTTTTTACCACCTTTTTTTATCTTTAAAGCAACATATTCACCTTTTTCAGTAGTTAAAATAAATAAATCTTCTTTTTTAAAACCTTTGCTTTCCGCAAATTTAATTGCTGGAATTAAAAAATTTCCATTTTCATCAATTCCAATTTTCTTAGGGGGACCAATAACTATTTCCTCAGTTTCCTTTTGCTTTTCAGAAATTTTTGCCTTTATTGCCCATCTTCTTGGTGTTGAAAATGTTTTTATTTCATAAAGTTCAATCAAATTTTCTTCAAGGAAGTTTAAAAAATTTTCCCTTATTATTTTTTCACCCTCTTTAACTAAAAAAGGTGGTAGTTCTTCAACTCCTATTTCAAGAAGAAATTTCTTCATTTTTTAATACACCTATTCTTTCAAGATAAATTTCAGCACATTTTTTTGCATATTCTCTTACTTTCAAAATCCTTAAATTCCTTTCTTTTGGAGAAAATGCACCTCTTGCATCAAGAATATTAAATATATGAGAAAGTTTAATAACATTATGATAAGCAGGGTATAAAAGTTTTTTCTCAATTAAAATTTCTGTTTCCTTTTGAATTTTTAAAAATTCATCAAGATAAAAATTTATATCAGCAATCTCATAATAAAATTTTGAAAATTCCTCTTCATTCTCTTTATAAACATCTCCCCATTTAATTCCCTTTTTCCATTCAATATCAAATATTGAATCCTTCTTTTGCAAATACATTGTTATTCTTTCAAGACCATATGTTATTTCACAAGTTATTGGATTTAAATCAAATCCACCCATCTGCTGAAAATATGTAAATTGGGTTATCTCTTGACCATCAAGCCATACTTCCCAACCAAAACCCCATGCCCCAAGTGTAGGAGATTCCCAATTATCCTCTACAAATCTTATATCATGAGAATTTATATTTATTCCAAGAGTTTTTAAACTATCAAGATAAATTTCTTGAACATTTTCAGGTGGTGGCTTTAATATAACCTGTAATTGATAATATTGGCATACCCTATTAGGATTTTGAGCATATCTTGCGTCCTTTGGTCTTTTTGATGGCTCCACATATACACATTTCCATGGGAAAGGACCAAGACATCTTAAAAATGTGGCAGGATTAAATGTTCCAGCACCAACCTCTGAATTATATGGTTGAAAAACTAAACAACCCTTTTTCTTCCAAAAATTTATTAATTTTAAAATAACATCTTGAAAATACATTTTTTTATTATAAGGAAAATATTTTGAATTATTCAA
>CAZUSI010000110.1:0-2846 GCA_964623395.1 uncultured bacterium
GTTTTTTAAATTTTATAATCAAAAACATTATAATTTTATAAATGAAAATAAAAGGAAAATTTATAAAAAGAATAAATAGATTTACAATTTTGGTTGAAATAAATAATAAAAAGGAAATGGCTTATCTTCCAAATTCAGGGAGGTTAAAAGAAATATTAAGAGAAAAAAATGAGGTATTGCTTTTAAAAAAAGATAAGGGACTCCCCTATAAAATTTTAGGTATTAAAGTTGGAAATAAATGGGTTGGAGTTGATTCCCATTATGTAAATTATTTTTTTGAAAATTTAATTTTAAAAAATAAAATTCCCTTTTTAAGGGGATTTAAAATAGAAGGTAAAGATAAAAAAATAAATGGTTTAAAAATTGATTTTGTTTTAAAAAATAATAAAAAGAGAATTTTTTGTGAGATAAAATCCTGCACCCTTTTAATAAATAAAATTGCAGCATTTCCAGATGCGCCAACAAAAAGAGGTGTTAAGCATATTGATTTACTTATTAAGAAAAAGAAAGAGGGTTATGATTCAATGATTGTATTTATAATTCAGAGGGAGGATGCTGAAAATTTTGCCCCTAATTCTTTAACCCATTTTGAATTTTCAAAAAAGATTTATGAAGCAATTTTAAAGGGAGTGAAAGTTTATTCAATCTTTACAAAATTTAAAAATGGTTCTTTAATTTTTAAAAATTATAAAAAATTAGATATTTTTGAAATTTTGAAAAATGAATATCATTTATGGAGGGAACCAGAAGTTATAATTGAAAAAATTAAAAAAATTAAGGATAAAATTTATATTGAAATGGGAGGAACTTCTTGCTTATATTGTTCCTTTGAGGAAAATTTGTTTGATTTTTTAAATTTTTCAAAAGAAAGGGGGATTAATTTTAAAATTGAAAAAATATGGAGTGATATAGGAAAACTGAAAGCAATTTTAAAAATCTTCAAAAAATAGAATTAATGTTAAAAGGTTAAAAAATTTATTTTTGCTTAAAGGAATTTTTTCCAAATTTTTAATATTAAATATTTCTTTTAAAATTTTATTTTTCTTAATTAATTCAACAAATGCTTCTTTTAAAGGATAGGGTGGAGTATAAATTTTTTCTTTATTTTTTTCAACAAGTTCTGCAATAAATAAAAATTTAGAAAGATTATATTTTAAAAATTCCCTTAAAAAAATTTTTTTTGAAAAAATATCAAATCCAAAGAAAGATTTTTCTATTTTTGCAATTTCACCATCTAAAATTTTAAAGAAATCTCTATAAATTTTATAATATTTTTTGTATTCATCAGGAATACTTATTCCATTTTTGAAAAATTCCAAACTATAAAAAGGAGTAGTTGAAAACATAAAATATCTATTTCTATCTTCACCTTCAAAAAGCCAGTTAAAACATCTTTCATAAAATAAAAAATGGATGTATTTATAATTCAAATTTTTTTCAGGATAAAGATAAATTTTTTCTAAAATCTTTTCCTTAATTTTTTTCATATTTAAATTTGAAAATTTTTTTATTTCTTCAATTCCAAAAATTTTGTTTTTAATTATTATCCATTTGAAAAGTTCTTCATAATTTTTAAATTTCTTTGTAGGCAAAATATAAGGAAGTATTTTATCCCCCCCATCACCTGTAAAATAAATAGATTTTTCACCATATATTTCTTTTGCTTTTCTAAAAAAATCAATTAAAAAACCCATTTCAGCATAATTTAAACCGCATTTTATTTCTATCAATTTTTTAATTGAATCTAATTTAAATTCTTTAATATCAAAAATTTTTAAATCCATTTTTGAAATTTCTGAAATTTTTTTTGAAACAATTAAATCAGGTAGATGCTTTTTATCAGGATCAATAAATGTAACAGGATAAAAATTATAATTTAATTTTTTTAAACCTAAGAAAACTATTCTTGAATCAAATCCCCCACTTAATCCAAGAATTAAATTAAAATCCTTGAAATTTTCTACTCTATTTTTTATTCCTTCAATAAATTTTTCATAAAGAATTTCAAGATATTTTTTATAAGAAAGATTTTCCTTTTCTTCAAAATTCCATTCATATATTTTACAAATATTTATTTTTCCATTTTTAAATTCAAAAATTGTAGCAGGAAAAGACCTATAAACATTTTTAAGAAGTGTTTTATTGCCTACTGGATACATAAAGATTAAATATTCTGAAACACTTTCTAAATCAATTTCCCTTTTGTGAATAATTTTATTTAAAATTCCTATATCTCTTGAAAGAAAGAAATTTTTTTCATCTTTAAAGTAATAAATAGGCAATCTTCCAATTGAATCGTTAAAAATTAGAAAATTGTCTTTGTCAAAAATTCCTATAATGTATTCGCCATCAGTTTCAAGAATAAAATTTCTTATTTTTTCTTTATAATTTGAATCTTTTAAAAAATCCTTGTATATTTCTTTTAAATCTTTTTCTATTTCTCTTTCATTTTTATTATAAATTTTTCCTTCTAAAAAGATTAAAAAATTATCTTTTTTAAAAATTTTAAAGGGATAAAAATTATAATATATTGAAAAAACAAAGAAAAAATCATTTTGATATATTAAATCAATTTCGTAATTTTTAAAAGAAAATTCCTTTAATAATTTTAAAATTTTTTCCTTATTTAATTTCTTTTCAGAATCAAAAAATAAAGATATGCCTGGCAAAAATTATTCCACTTCTACTTTGCTCGGTTTTTTAGTTTTTTTACTTTCAATTTTTTCAATCTTTTTTTCAAGTATTGATTTAAAAGCGAGCATAAATTCCTTTGCAGCATTCTTTAAATGTTCCTTTGCTTCTTCTGGGAATTTACCTTTAATTTCATTTATAAAACTTTCAACTGC
>CAZUSI010000111.1:0-2749 GCA_964623395.1 uncultured bacterium
AATTTTAAAGGAGGTTAATTATGGGATTGATATTTTTAATAATTTTTACAATGCAACCACAATGGGTTCGCCATTCAAATTTTGGTGTTATATCTTATCAGGATAGTGTAAGTGCTATTACAATTGATAATTCTGGAAATATCTATGTTACAGGATATAGTTTAAAAATGCCCTACAACAAGGATTATTTAACAATAAAATATGATTCCCTTGGAAATATTATATGGGAAAAAAGATATGATGAAAGAAAAAAGGAAAGTGCAAAGGCAATTTTTGTTGATGATAGTGGAAATGTATATGTTACAGGGGTAAGTGAAGGTGATTATTTGACAATAAAATATAATCAAGATGGGCAAATTTTATGGACATCAAGGTTTGATGGAGGAGATTATGATGAGCCAGTTTCTATTTTGGTTGATAATTTTGGAAATGTTTATGTTACTGGGAAAAGTTATGACTATGTAACAAAATACGATTATTTAACAATAAAATATAATCCAAGGGGAACACTTTTATGGGCAAGAAGGCATAATGGAAGTAGTAATGGTAATGATATACCATCTTCTATGGTAGTTGATAATTTAGGAAATTTATATGTAACAGGGAAAGTGAAAAATTACAATTATGATTTTGTTACAATAAAATATAATCCAAATGGAGAAATTCTATGGATTGCAAATTTTGATATGGGAGGAAATGAAGAGGCAAACGATATTGCTATTGATGATTCAGGTTATGTGTATGTTATTGGAACACCCTCTTATATAGTAAAATATAATTCAGAGGGACAGCAAATATGGTATTTATACACTCAAGGTGCTTATAAGGTGATTGCTATTGATGATTCAGGAAACATTTATGGTGTAGGAAATTATTATACAATTTATACCATAAAATGTAATTCACAAGGAGAAATTTTGTGGTGGAATTTTTATCCTATAGTAAGTATGAGACCAGCAACTGATATGGTTTTGAATTTGGGAAATATTTATATTTTTGATTGTTATTATAATGGCCACGATTCTTTAATAATTATAAAATATAATTCAGAAGGAACATTCATGTGGGCAAAAAAATATAGCACTTATAGCTTTTTAGGAGCATCCACTCTTGATATACCAGCTGGAATTGTTGCTTCTAATTCAGGAAATATTTATATAGCTTTTACAGGGGATTATTTAGGATATAATAGAGGTGATTACTTTGTTATAAAATATAATTCAGAAGGAGAAATAATCTGGACTTCAGAGTATAGTGGATTAAAAAATTATTCATGGGATGAAGCAAGTGATATTGTTGTTTCTAATTCAGGAAACATTTATATTACTGGAAGAAGCTATAGTGGTCGTATATTTAGCTGGGATTATGCAACTATTAAATATAATTCAGGTGGAGATGAAATATGGGTAAGAAGATATGGAAGTTATGGAGACCAAATGGCGACTGCTATTGCTGTGGATGATTCAGAAAATGTTTATGTTACTGGAACAAGTTTTAGGGGAGATGGGGTACTTTATTATGATTATGTCACTATAAAATATAGTCCAGAAGGAGAATTGAAATGGGAAAAAAGATATAATGGTGAACCTTGGTGGATAAATATGCCGATTGATATTTGTGTTGATAATTCATATGTTTATGTTATAGGTATAAATAGAGGAGATTATACAACTATAAAATATGATACTCAGGGAAATCTTTTATGGGTTTCCATGTATAATAGTGGTTATTATGATGAGCCCTCTTCTATATGTGTTGATAATTCAGGATATGTTTATGTTACCGGGAAAGGTCATAATAATTATTTAACGATAAAATACGAACCTTCAATGGGGGAAATTTTATGGGTTAGAGAATATGATTTTGGTTTTTATGATGAAGCAACTTTTATATGTAGTGATAATTTAGGAAATGTTTATGTTACAGGTAGAAGTTGTGCAGATTCCTTAGGAAATTTTGACATAGTTACAATAAAATACAATTCAAATGGAGAAGAAATATGGGTTTCAAGATATGATGGGGAAGAACATTCTTATGATGAGGCATCTTCTATTGCGGTTGATGATTCAGGAAATGTTTATGTGGTTGGTTCAAGTTACACAAATTCATATACCTCCTCTGATTATATTATTATAAAATATGACTCAAATGGGCAAATAAAATGGGTTAAAAAATATCATGGAATAGGAAGTTCATACGATGCTGCTACAAGTGCCTTCCTTGATAATTATGGCAATTTATATGTCACAGGAAGAAGCTATTGTCTTTGTAATCAAACTGATGATTTTGCAACAATAAAATATAATTCTCAGGGACAGGAAATATGGATAGAAAGATATAACGGACCTCAAAATTCTCATGATGCACCAGTTTCTATGGTTCTTGACAATTTTGGTAATTTATATGTAGGAGGAACAAGCTATTTTTCTTCTGGTGGAAGTGTATATACATTAATTAAATACAATTTAACAAATATTAAAGAAGATTTTAAAGGTTTTCCTTTAACTTTAAATTTTAAAATATATCCAAATCCCTTTAAAGATTATGCTTTAATTAAATACAATCTTCCAGAAGATTCTCATGTAAATATCAGTATTTATAATGTTTTGGGACAGAAGATAATTACCCTTTTAAATGAAAAAAAGAAAGCAGGTGATTATGAAATGAAATTTTATCCAAAAAATCTTTCTAAGGGAATTTATTTTTTAAAAATTAAGGCAGGAAATTTAAACAAAATAGAGAAAATAAT
>CAZUSI010000112.1:0-2641 GCA_964623395.1 uncultured bacterium
AATAGCCAGACATAATTAAATTTAATAATAAAATTAATATTGCTAAAATTTTTCCAATATTTTTAAAAAATCCTTTTTTTAATTTCCAAATTTTCTCAAATCCTTCAATTGATAAAAATATTATTGGATAAACAATTAGAATTGCCCATCTAAACCATGATACTACTGAATATTCAGGAAGAAATAATGGCCAATATGAGAAAATTAAACATGCTATTAACCAACTCCATATATCTACTCCTTTAAATGAAGAAAATCCTAATAGAATTAAAGGGAAAAGAGGCAAAGAAATATAGCATAAAAAACCAGAAATGAAGAAAGCTAAATCAATCCATGAATTTGAAACTATTTTTTCATATGGTATTCTAATATTTCCAATAATAGGATTATAAATTTGATAAATAAAAATTGAAAATATTGGTATTATCATTAAAAATATATAGATTTTAGACCTTAATCCTTTTTCAATAAAAAAATGTGCTATCAATATTATAAAGAAAAGAACAGCTGTTAATTGATGAGATAAAATAGTAAGCAAACCTAATATAATAACACTAAATATTCTTAATTTAACATTAGATATCCTTAATGCTATTAAAGAAATTATAAGAAAAATGGAACCAAGCATTTGACGATACAAATCCCATGATATTCTTAATGAAACAAAGTATATACTAGCTAAAAATGAAACAAGAAAAGCTTTAAATGAATTCCAATTTAAAACTTTTCTACTATATAAATATAAAGAAAAACAAAGTATGCTAAATAAAATAGGACCAAATATTTTTATTATTAAAAATGGATCTTTAATAAATTCATTAAGTATTATTGCAATTATAAAGAAAAAGTTTGCAGATTTTAAAAAATTTATAATATTAAAATTTAAACTACTTAAACTATTATTTAAAATAATATTTATATAAGATAAAGTATCAAAACCTATTGGATAAGGCCAAGAAATAATTTCAGGTAACATTCTTATAAATAAAGGGAATAGGAATGCTAAAATAGGAAGAATTCTATTTATAAAAAAATCATTTTTAAATAAATTATCTTGAAGATTGAGTAACATGTTTCCTTCTCCTTTCTATTATATTCATTAATAAAAATGAAGAAATAGTTATTATTCCAATTAATACAATTATTAAATTTAAATTATTTGAATATTCTTGAGTACCAATAATTGTTATTGTTCTTATAATTTCATATTTTTTTGTAGTAGTTTTAATAATTGTTTCTTTAATAGTTTCATATTTTAATATGTAAATTTCTGTTTGTGTAATATTCCCTTTCTTTATTTCTATATTAAAATCTCTTTTCCATCCAAGTATTTTATCATGAATCCATTCATTATTAATATTATAATATGTTTCAATCAATAATTTCCAATTCTTTTCAATATTTGGAGTATTTAAATAAAATACTATTGGAATAATCCCTTCTTCATTAGATATTAATGTTTGATTAATTGCTAAAGTTTTATTATTTTCTTTATCAATTATTTCAATTTTTAAAGGTATTTCAATTGTTAAATCTTCTCTTGGAAAAGAATATTCTATATTTACTATTATTTTAATTGAAGTATTTATAGCTGCAACCAATGGAGAACATATTGAAGATATTTGAGCACTATTTATGAATATTTTTGTTGAATTTGATATAGAACTATTATATCCATTATAATTTGTAATTACTCTACAATTTAAAATATATGATCCACTATCTAAATTATTATAAATTAATGTATAATTATTTTCTTCCATTATTATTTTCATTTCATCAATTACACCATTTTTATTAAGCAATTCTATTTCCAATGTTCTATTATAAGAGAAAGGAGGCTCTATTCCTGAAAAAAATAAATCAATTTTTACTTCTTCTCCTAATGCATAGATTTTTTTATTTTCTTGAATATTTATTTTTTGTGTTTTTTCAATTATTTTCCTTATAGCATAATAAGCTGCTTCTATTATTAATGTATTTGTTTTATCTGTTCTTTTAAAAATTATTTGTCCTGCATTATCTACTCCTTCATAAAAGCCTCTTTCAAGTTCCATTGTTTCAAATTTCTTAAGAATATAATCTAACATATTCTTAGTATATTCAGTATTGAATAAAGCATGAAGACCAAATGCAACTTTAATATATGCTATTGGAATTATTTGTTTTGGTGTTATTATCCATGTACTACCATCTCTTAATACTATCCATTCATAAACATAAGGGGCTTCTTCTTCTAAAGCTTCTCCTTCACCCCATGCAGTATATTGTTTAGTATTTTCATACCTTAATTCTTGTGTTAAATATACTTTATAAGCATAATCCATTATTTCCTCATTTGTTTCCAATTCAAAAATAATATGTAGAATAGGTTCTGTAATAATGTCTGCTTTAGGCAATTCTATCCCATATACATTTACTTTTCCTCTATTCTTTATCAATTTTAATCTATTCAATGCATTAGCTACAGGTGTGTAATTATCAAAATTAAAAAACTTAAAACCATGTGCTACATAATAAGCATAAAAATCAGCTGTGCTTTTCCAAGCATCATCATCCATAGCAATTTTCTTATAATTATGTTTATTATAAACAATATTATCTATTCTTGAAGAAAAATATGGTTTATATTTTTTAATCA
>CAZUSI010000113.1:0-2629 GCA_964623395.1 uncultured bacterium
TTGTATATTTTCCTTTAATAACTTCAACTAACTTCATTAATTGAGGTGGATTAAAAAAGTGCATACCGATTACTTTTTCAGGCCTTTTAGTTGCTTCAGAAATTTCTGTTATGCTTAAGCTAGAAGTATTTGTTGCTAAAATAGCATGCTTAGGAGATTTTTCATCTAATATTTTAAATATTTGTTTTTTAAGATCTATTTTTTCAGGAATAGCTTCGATTATAAAATCTGAATTTTTAGCAGCTTCTTCAATATTTGTAAGAGTTTTTATTCTTGAAATTATAGAATTAATTTCTTCTTCTTTTATTATTTTCTTTTCTGAAAATTTTTTAAGGCTCCAATGAATTTGTTCGATTGCTTTTCTAAGAATTTCTTCATTTATATCTACTAGAAAAACATTAAAATTACTCATAGCGAATACTTGAGCAATCCCATGACCCATTACTCCAGCTCCTATAACTGAAATATTTTTCATATCATTATACACCTCTTGTCATACTATTATCTTTTTTTCATTTTTAAATAACCATATCATAAAGAAGGTTTTTTAATAATAACTATACAAATTTGAATTTTCCATTTTTCATATCAAGTAAAATACCAAGCTTTTCTAATGTTGAAATCCCTGCTAATGGCTCATCTTGTCCTTTTAAAATTATTGCTTCAACTTCTTCACTTCTTTCTTCTTTGCTTTCTGGGTCCCTAACTTTAATTTCAATTAAGCATAGTTCACCTTTTACTATACCTCCTCCACCAACTTTGAGCTCGATTTTTCTTCCAAGCTTTTTAGGTCCTATTTCATTTGCTATACTTGTAGGAAGAATCGTGTAATCTGAACCAGAATTTGCAAGCATTATAATTTCTTTCACACCTTTTTTACCTTTTAATTCAGCTGGAATTAAAACCTCAGGCAATTCTCTCCCTCAATTTCTTAAGAGATTTTTTACTGAAACAGAAGCCTATTCTTTTAAATCTTCTAAAATATCTAATTTTAGGTAATGTTTTTTTCATAATGTTCTAATTAAACATTTTTTAAGAGGAATATTTAAATTTTACTAAATGAATGAGCTTATAGAGGAAATCTTATTTTAGCCAAATTTTAATTTTTTAGAAACTTATTTTTTATTAAAACACAATACTCTGAGCTATAACTTTTTAAGTTAAAAAATTAAAAAGATTCTTTCTTTAATATTTTCCTAATTCCTCTTTCTATAGAACTTAATTTTAAGTAGTAATTTTTTAGACTATCGTGAATTTTTTCAGCCATAAATAAACTTTTAGTTTCTAGTAAATTTAGGGTTATCTATAATTTTTGGTCGACCTTTTTCTTCAATTACTAATTTTGCAAATCCTTTTTGTTTTATTATTTCATAATCATGTCCAGCATTTGATGGATAAATGTAAAGAAAAGAAAACTTTCTTTTACCTACATTTATAGTACGATGAGCCCAAAATGGTGGAACATATACAATAACTCCTTTCTTCATTGATAAATAAGAAAATTGTCCATCCTTTTTCTGCATAATTATCATACCTTCACCGCTAAGTCCAATATAAACTTCTGAAGAATTTTCATTTGCATGATAATGTCCCCTTGTTAAATAATACTCATTGCCAATTTTACCTGGATTTATTATTGTTATACCAAAGTTTAAATGACCTTCTACTTCAGGTTGAGAATTTTCATAGTATTCATATATTATTGGATTTTTTGATTTAGAAAGAATTTTATTTACTGCTTCTTGATCACTAAAAAAATCCTTTAAATCGCTTAGTCTTACTTCTGCTTTTTTATTAAAAGACTTTAGCACAGTATTCTTTAAATCTAAAATTGTTGAATAAGGTTCTATTTTAAACATTTTTATTCACTTTAACTATTTTTTAATATTAAAATTTAAGCCAAATTTAAATTTTTCACCTTTTAGAATATAAATATATTCTTTTAAAGAAAATTTATAATTATAACTACATATGAGTAGTAAAGATGGATAAAAGCCTTTTTTTAGGAATAAATGTGTATTGAAGGTACTAAAATTGCATTATTCGATATAAAGGGAAATGTAAGGCCCTCTTCATAAGAAGAAGATCCACTTATATGTCCAAAGCCTGGATAAGCTGAGCAAGATCCAGATTTATGATGAATTAGAAAAGTTTAAATTATAAATTTCTCAGGAAAAAGTGATGAATATGTATGCATATAAAAGAAAAATTATTCGCTTAAACTTATCTAAGAAAATTACAAAAATTGAAGAAATACATCCTACTTTTTTTAAGAAATATTTAGGTGGAAGAGGCATTGCTGCAAAAATCTATTATGATGAAATTGGACCAAATATTGATCCATTTGACCAAGAAAATAAAGTTATATTCTTTACTGGGCCTCTTACAGGTACTCCAACATTCGGCAGTTCTAAATGTAGTTTAGCAACAAAGTCTCCTTTAACTGGAATTTATCTATGTAGTAATGCTGGTGGATATTTTGGTGCAGAATTAAAATTAGCAGGGTATGATGGTATGATCATAGAAGGTAGAGCAGAAGATCCTATTTATATTTCTATAAAAGATAATGTTATTGAATTTAAAGATGCTAAACATTTATGGGGATTAGATATATGGGAAACACAAAAAA